>NZ_JAUBPE010000047.1:0-58027 GCF_036700565.1 Microcoleus pseudofavosus SVA1_A4 | reverse complement strand
ATAGTCTTACCCGATGGTAATATCTGATTGCCTCTTCTATGATACATTATTGCGTTGACAATTAATCCACCCTGCTTCTTAAGGGGGGCTAGGGGGGATCTAGAGCCTAATCGTCAAACAGTATATCGGTACTACATAAGACGTTAAGTTGACACCAATAAAAACTGAACTCCTGACTATAAACTTTAAACTAAATACCGCTTATAAAACGATGGGGGCTCAAAAGATTTTCCGGGTCAAACTGCTGTTTAATCCGGCGCATTAAATCGATCGCACTTCCAGTATAGCCCCAAACATCTAACTGTTGCTTGAGGTCGGTCGGCGCTGCTAAAACAGTCAGAAAACCGCCTTTCGCTTCGCACCCTCTGCGTACCTGCAACAGCGTTTGGGCCGTCGCATTCTCAAACCGCAAAACCCCCAAACCGCTGCCTGCATGAATCAAAGCGTCCTGTACCGGCAATTCGTTAATGGCCGTTACAGCTTCCGACGGTCTGATTCCTATTTTGCAAATAATTGCCGACTTTGTGTTACAATTCCACATTGTTTCTGGCAATCTTTGCCATAACTGATGCTCATCATTCTCGCAGCAGCTACTGCCTTGCAAACCCAACTTTTCGCCAACTTCCAGCAAGCGGGCTGATTGTTGTTTAACACTTTCTCCGATACTTTGAAATCTGACGATTAATCCCGAACCCTTTCCTAAGCCTAATTTTGCGACTAATTCAGGTGACAGCAAATCAACGGCACTTGGTGTCAAAGCAGAGGATAATAAGATTTGAGCCGTTTGGGACAAAGCATTAATTTCCCCTGTCAGCACTACAGTTCCCGATGATTCAGGCAGCGGATAAACTCGGAAAGTTACTTGACTGATGATGCCCAATGTGCCGTAAGCACCAGTAAACAGTTTCATCAAGTCGTAACCGGCGACATTTTTAACAACTCGACCTCCGGCTACAGCAATTTTACCGTCCGATCGCACAAAGGTAATTCCCAACAGCAAATCGCGCACCCCCCGATAGCGATGCCGCAAGGAACCCGCATCAGCAGTAGCGATAATTCCGCCCAAAGTTGCCTCTTGCGGATACGCCGGATCGATCGGCAAAAATTGACCTGCTGCCGCTAAAATTTCCTGCAAATCCGCAAACTTCATTCCCGCTTCCGCAGTCACGGTTAAATCGCCCACAGCGTGTTCTACAAGCCGGTTCAGGCGTCCCGTGCTCGCGGCAATTTTGACTCCCTTGACTAAACCGCCCCAATCAAGTTTGCTGCCACTGCCACAAGGCAAGACTGCACAGCGATTTTGCCGGGCCCAAGCAATGACAGCCGCGAGTTCTGCCTGAGTATTCGGGTAAACGGTGCACTCTATTTTCGTGCCAGGGGCCACTGCTTTTTCGATCCGTTCTTGCCAAAATGGCTGTGTATCTTCCCAGGGACAGATGCCAGCAGTGCCGACAATACTTTCTAGTTCTTCTGTGCTAACGTTATCTTCGGTAGAGAAAACTTTCATTAAGGTTATCAGACGCCCGGTCAAACAAATAATCAAATAACTGCCTAAAACTATTAAATATTAAGAAGGGCGCGATATTCTCAAGATGAAGAAACAAATGTCGGAAAACCGATTATCAGTAGGAATTAGCGGTCTGGACGAAGTGATAGGAGGTGGCCTGATCCCTCAGCGCTCTTATCTGGTGCGGGGCGGCCCCGGTACTGGCAAGACAACGTTGGGATTGCACTTTTTGGCAGCAGGTGTGGCTCTGGGAGAAACGCCCCTGTTTATTACTTTAGGAGAACCGGAAGCGCAATTGCGTGCCAATGCCGAAACTCTCGGTTTTGATATTGAAGCGATGGCGTTCCTCGATTTGAGCCCATCCTCCGAATTTTTTACAGAAGTTCAGACTTATGATATTTTCTCCCCCTCCGAGGTTGAGCGAGAACCGACTACACAAAAGATTATTGAGCGAGTCCAAGCTGTCAAGCCGCAACGGGTGTTTTTGGACGCGATAACTCAATTTCGCTACTTAGCAGCGGATGAGTTTCAGTTTCGCAAGCAAGTTTTGTCTTTTCTGCGGTTTTTGGTGGAAGGCGGGGCGACAGTGGTGTTCACCTCCGAAGGCACATCAAGTGCTCCTGACGACGATTTGCAATTCATCAGCGACGGAGTAATTTATTTAGAACTGCGCCCTGAAGGACGCGCCCTGTCTGTCACCAAGCTGCGAGGCTCCAACTTCCGCAGCGGCCGCCATTCGCTGCGCCTGACTCAGACTGGTATGGAGGTATTTCCGCGACTGCTTCCAGACAACTATCAACAGGATTTTGTGGCTGAAGCGATTTCTGCTGGGGTTCCAGAAATCGACGAACTACTGCACGGGGGACTGGAACGGGGGACAGTGACGGTGATTAGCGGGCCTAGCGGCGTGGGTAAAACGACGGTAGGGATTCAGTTTATGAAGGAAGCGGCAGGAAGGGGGGAGCGATCGGTAGTTTACATTTTTGAGGAGTCAACTTCTACTCTGCTGCAGCGCTGCGAATCAGTTAACATCCCGGTTGGGGTAATGATTGGGCAAGGAAGTCTTTCGGTGATACCTGTGGAACCTTTGCTGTACTCGCCGGATCAGTTTGCCTGTATGGTACGCCAGGAGGTGGAGCAGGAAAAGACGCGGATTGTGATGATTGACAGTATTTCTGGCTATCAGCTTTCGATGCAGGGGCAAGATTTGGTGAACAATTTGCACGCTTTGTGCAAGTATCTCAAGAATATGGGAGTCACCGTTATCTTGATTAATGAGGTAGAAGCCCTTAGCGGAGATTTTCGGCTGACCGAGATCGGGATTAGCTATTTGGCGGATAATCTTCTGTTTATACGTTATCTGGAACGCCAACTGCATAATAGGACAGAAATCCGCAAGGCGATCGGAGTAATTAAAAAACGAGTCAGCAATTTCGAGAGAACTCTGCGAGAACTCGAGATTACTCGCTACGGCATCAAAGTCAGCAAACCGATAGGGGGGCTGCGCGGCATTTTGAGCTCGGCGCCGGTGTGGATTGAGGAGGGAGCGGATGAAGATTGAATCGGGGCTTGTCGTGCTGTTTTTGGGCAATTGCAGCTAATTTTGCAGTAGTGAATCAAATTAGTAGGGTGCGCACCGCGCACCTCACCACTAGCCTCTGTCCTGGAAAACTTAAATATATTGGTAAATTTGTGTATTTTTCGACTTTTATCGTAGTGTAGTTTTCAATTCTATGAAATACACTAGGGGCAAAGGGCACGCGGCCGTGTCCTGTACCCCTACTGTATTTCACTCAACTGAAAACCGATGAAATCCCTCGCCGAAAAGTAAGCTAATACCAGATAAAAAAAACTCCAACTTTATGCACGATCCAAACCCATATATAATCAGTCATTCCCTATTCTTCAATTCTTTAATCTAAAATCTAAAATAGTAGAACTCGTATTGAAAGGAAGCTGATAGATGACTGAAAACTCAATAATTTTAGCGGTTGACCGCAATCACCGAAACTTGGAACTCCTAGCACAATTTCTCAACAAAGAAGGATACCAGATGATCGCAGCTTATAGCTTTGAAGATGTTGCACAAGCTATCAGTCAGCCTGCTAGGATCGGGATGGCTTTAGTAGATATTTCTGGTTTCGACCGCCGGATTTGGGACTGCTGCGAAAAATTGCGAAATCACCAAATCCCTTTTATGATACTCTCGCCCAAACAAAGCGCTGCCATTCAGCACGAAAGCCTCTACCACGGTGCTCGGAATATATTGGTAAAACCTTTGATAGTTAGAGATTTGCTGGGAATTGTTCACAGCTTGCTAGGAGAACTTGCGTGAGTCAAATTTTATTGCTTGTCGAACAGAAAGAAAATCGCCGCCTGTTATTAGAATGGCTAGCTGTTTACTATGAGGTATTGCTGCCACACTCAACAGAAAATAGTGAGGAGTTTTTACCATTTAATCAATCTTTTGACCTGGCGATAATTGACGGTCTTGCCCTGAAACGCCACTGGCAATGGGTGGCAGCCCAAAAACAGGCCGAACACCCGGTATCCTTGCCTTTTCTTTTGATTACATCCCGCTCGGATGTAGGGATGGCAACGCAATTTATTTGGCAAAGTATTGACGATTTGATTATCGCTCCGATCGAGAAAATAGAATTGCAAGCGAGGGTGGAGATTTTGCTGCGATCGCGCCAGTTGTCTTTAACTCTCAAATTGTCTCACGACCAGCTCGATCGCACTCTGCAAACAGCTCAAGAACTCAACGAGATGAAAACATCTTTGCTGTACATGATTGCCCATGATGTTCGCAACCCTTTAAATTTCATCATCGGCACTACACAACTTCTTACCAAGTACAAGTTGACATTAACAGAGGAGAAAACACAAGAACTTCTAGACAAAACTCAAGCCGCCGCAAAAGGCATAGATTTGTTATTAGATGATGTTCTGCTGCTGGGGCGTGTTGAGTCAGGACAAGCCGGGTTTTGCTTGGTACCGCTAGACTTAGCAAAGTTTTGTAATGAGTTGGTAGGGGAATTTCAGAACAGCCTGAAGTTGAAACCTCAAACTGACCCGGTGACGCTGATTTTTGTGAATCACAGTCAATCGGCGATCGCGTGTTTGGAGGTCAGCTTGCTCCGGCGCATTCTGGGCAATTTGCTGTCAAATGCTATTAAGTATTCTCCCCCAAATACCGAAGTAATTTTTGAATTCAAACTTACTGAAACTGAGGCTATTTTTTCGGTACAGGATGCAGGAATTGGCATACCTGTCGCAGACCAAGAACGGCTGTTTGATTCATTTTACCGGGCTAAAAATGTCGGTCGCATTCCCGGTACTGGACTGGGGCTGAGCATTGTTAAAAAATGCGTTGACTTGCACGGCGGCGAAATTACTTTGAGTAGTGAAGAAGGCGTCGGCAGTACATTTACAGTAACGCTGCCGATCGCAAAACCTGGAAAAAATCAAATCTCGCCTGCAACGCCTTAAACTAGATGCAGGAACTATCTTGGGATTTCAAGACGGGATTTTTCGCAGGGACGATGAATGGCTGGTTTCTTATT
The DNA here is from genome assembly GCF_036700565.1 of Microcoleus pseudofavosus SVA1_A4. Taxonomy (NCBI): domain Bacteria; kingdom Bacillati; phylum Cyanobacteriota; class Cyanophyceae; order Oscillatoriales; family Microcoleaceae; genus Microcoleus; species Microcoleus pseudofavosus. The sequence continues at coordinate 52,954 of NZ_JAUBPE010000047.1, read as the reverse complement.
TTTACGGCATCGCTGCCGCTTTTGATGGTTTTTTCGCTGGCAATTACGCCGGAATTTTATCAGGCTCGATCGCACCGCTGGCGGAAAATTCACACTGTTTTAAACTGCATCGCGCTGCTATTTCTCTGTCAAAGACTAACGGCTTCTCGCTATTTGTTGGAAATTCGTTTAAACTGGCAAAAATAACTCAGTTATTAATGCGATTTCAAAAATTAAACTTGTCAGAAACAGCGCCAAAATACAGTAAGATACTTTATTTTATGCTCGTTATTACTTTCTAACTCAAAGTTCTAAAGGAGCAATAGCGTTAAACAAATTTTCTAGGATAAATCGCAGCAAAGATTGTGTTGCTAATACTAAACCCAATCTGGATTGGGCGAGTTTTGGCTGTTCTATTTTAACTTCTCCCCAAATTCGGCACTGACTGTAAAAGGTCTGAAATGCTTCGCTCAAACTATTGGCTAATTTGAAATAATTGACAGGCTTTTCGCGTTTTGTTACTTCAAAAATAGGATATAAATTGTCTAGCACTGTTAACAGTTGCGATATTAAATTGCATTCTGCTGGATGTACTAACCGCAGTCGATCGCCACCGTCAATCCAAGGGATAGGATTTGGACTTGCCAGCGACCAAATTTCGGGTGCTGTAGCGACATCGGGCTGCGCGATCGAAATTAGGCGATCGCGGTGGGCCATTCGCAGCAGAGAACAGCAGCGCGCGTGGCTGTACTGAATGGGAAACAGCCGATCGGCACACACAACAGGAGATAATATTGTAGATTCTGGAACTGGGAGGTTCGTTTGAGCTAAACGCTGCAACCAGACGGCTAAACCCGCATCAGTCAACTCCAGCTCGATAATTCCAGCCGGCGCGACTTTAACTGCGAAATCTGGGCCGCACAGCGGTTCGAGAGTTTCGGCCAACTGTGCCGCGATCGCCTGCGGTGTCTGCTGCCAAGTTTTAGCCAATTTCAGGGCGATCGCAGACACGTACAGCACCCGCGCGCTATCTTTACCCCGATTTAACGGAATTTCAGTCAGTGTCCCCTGCTGGGCGATCGCGCTTTGGAACCTTGAAAGCAAGAAACGCTTCACTGTAACTTCCAGGCACTGCTCCATATTTGCTGTATCCATATCGGCCGATCCTGCGGTAACAGCGACGGTCGATTGTTACCGCTTGCACTGTTGTTGTACGTTAAACTGCTGATGTCAGAGATAGTCGATCGGCTCCCCCGGGCGGGGCTACATCGAAATCATCGGCTTTATAGCGATTTTTGGGCTCAACATACAATAATTTACGACAAATTCTTTGCTGAATTCTACCATTTTGATGTATTTTTTGCTACATTAAATCTTTCGGTAAAACTGAGAAAAGTTAGCACAGTTAAGCTAGTGTAAGCTCGATCGCGGGTTGGTTATCTCACTTTGTATCGCACTGCTGGCAGAAGCTGTTTTTCTTACTGATTAAATATATCCCAGAGCCTCACTTATGCAATCAACTTCCACACCTCTAGAGACTATCGATCGACCGTTTATCACTTGGCAGCGAATTATCGACTGGGCCCAGGAACACTACCGCTACCGGACTTTTAGCAAAGACGAGCGGATTCCCGCCAGACCCGGACTGCTGTATTTAGTCCAGAAAGGTTCTGTGCGGCTCGTAGGCAGCGCTCAAGTTAGCGCCGCAGCCACGAAGTCAAAATCCGCTGACAAAACTACAGAAGAAGCTTTTTTGGGCTTCGTCGGCGCCGGTCAGCCGTTTGAACTGGTTGCTCAGTCTCCGTTTACTCTCCAAGCTTACGCCCACGCAGATCAAACTCACGTAGTGTGGATGTACTGGCACGACTTGGATAATTGGCCTCACTTCCGCAGGGAAATTTTGGATGCGTTTCGCTACCAGCACCAGCGGAAACTTCTCTGGCTGAGCACTTTGGGACAGCGCCGGACGATCGACCGACTGCTGGGATTTCTCACTTTGTTGATCGAAGAGTTCGGCGAACCTTACGTAGGTGAGGCTGAACCGGATGTGGTTCGGGGCTACCGGCTGCCTTGGACCTTGACTCACGCTCAAATTGGCAGCGCGATCGGCTCGACGCGGGTGACGGTGACGCGGCTGATGGGTAAGTTGCGATCGAAAGGTTTGATTAATACTGAGGATGATAATTTAATCTGTTTGCCGGCTAAGTCTAACCCCCAAAAGACAAAAAACCAAAAACAGGACGTAGAAGCATTCCTCGAAGATTCCCTCGAAGATTCCCTCGAAGATTCTCTCGAAGATTCCCTCGAAGATTCCCTCGAAGATTCTCTCGACGATTCCCTCGAAGATTCTCTCGAAGAATCTGCATAAAATCCTGCGGGCAATTGCCAACAAACAGCGCGTCACTATTAGTTTTTCGCCGTCGCGCTCTGTCGCTCGACAGTGTACGATGAATTGTGTAAAATTTTCCCGCGATCGAAAGGTGCGACTGACAATGACCGATGACAAGCAAAAATCTCCAATCCCGAACAGTCAGCAACGGGTGGTATTCTGCGACTTTGACGGCACGATAACCGTTGAAGAAACTTTTGTGGCAATGCTCAAGCATTTCGCACCGGAATTGTCGTCTCAACTGATGCCTGAAATATACGCTAGAAGGCTGAGTTTGCGATCGGGAGTGCGGCAGTTACTAGAGTCTATTCCCTCGGAACGTTATGGGGAAATTGTGGAATTTTCTAGGGGAAAGCTGATGCGGCCGGGATTGGTGGAATTGCTGGATTTTTTGGACGAGCGAAAAGTGGATTTTGCGATCGTTTCCGGCGGGCTTCGGGTCATGGTAGAGACGGTAATGGGGGATTTGGTACACCGGGCGAGCGCTATTTACGCTGTGGATGTGGACGCTAGCGGCCCTCGCTTGCAAGTCAATTCTGAGTTTGAAGGAGATGCGGAATTGGTGTCTAAGGTACGGGTGATGGGACAGCACCCGGCCCGGGAACAGGTGGCGATCGGAGATTCGCTGACGGATTTTAACATGGCTTTGCAGGCTTCGTCGGTGTTTGCGCGCGATCGGCTTGCCGAGTATCTAGACGAACAGCAAAAGCCTTATACTAAATGGGATAATTTTTTTGACATTTTGGAAAGTTTGTCCCAGAAATGGAAGTGAAACTATCGGCTTTCTCAAGAAAAGCTATGTGTGTATTGGTAAAGTACGCACTGCCCACCATACGTTTAGATAAGCCAGGGCAATTCCTATTAACTCACATCTTGCACCATTGTCAATAAGCCTTTCACGAGCGGGCAGGATGCCCACCGCACAAGAAAATTTACTCTTCGCTTCACAGGCATCTTGCCTGTTCTTGAGAATGGTGCAAAATGTCACTATTAACGTAAAAAGTAGATTAAAAGCTGAGGATTTGCAAAGAATGAGTGGCGATTTGAGATCGGATTTAATTGCAGCAGCCAGACATTTTTACGATCGCGGTTGGATGGTTGGTACTGCTGGCAATCTTTCAGCCCGCTTACCAGATGGCAGTTTTTGGATTACTGCTAGCGGCCGCGCGAAAGGGCAGTTAACTGAAGAAGATTTTATCAGAATGAGCTCAGACGGCGCAATTGTCGAGCAACCTGTTCCCGACAGCCGCCCTTCGGCCGAAACCAGCATTCATTTAGCCGTTTACAATTGTTTTCCAGACGCTAAAGCTTGCTATCACGTCCACTCCATTGAGGCAAATTTAGTTTCTCGGCTAACAGCAGGAGATGCAGTGCCTTTACCCGCGATCGAAATGCTGAAAGGTTTGGGGGTGTGGGAGGAAAACCCGCAGGTGGCGATACCCCTATTTGCAAATTATTTGGAAGTCCCTAAAATAGCCAAGGAAATTTGCGAATCCTTTGCCATTTGTGCGCCCTCTGTACCTGCTTTGTTAATTCGCGATCACGGCATCACAGTCTGGGGAGACTCGCCAGCGGCCGCCTACAATTACGTAGAAATTGTAGAATACATTTTTCGCTACACGATCGCGGCCCGCCAATTAAATCTAGATTTGAAATGTTAAATTAGGACAGTCTTGGACGCAGCAGAGGTAGGGACACGGCAGTGCCGTGTCCCTACGGCACTCGCGAGTCATATCAATTCCGGCTGCACCGGAATGATATAGAGGACACGGCTTGGCCTAAGTCCCTACAATTGATCGTGGTAGGGAAACGGCACTGCCGTGTCCTCCGTTTATATCATTCCGATGAAGAGCCCAATTGATATCAAACCACTTTTTGCATCCAAAAAAGTAAGAAACGAGCAAACATCGAGAAGAGGCAACAATTATGGCTAAATATACCAGAGTTTTATCCATAGATGGAGGCGGAATTAGAGGGATTATCCCCGCGCAAGTTGGAGTTAGGATTGAGTCAAAGCTGCAACAAAAAAGTGGCAACCCAGATGCAAGAATAGCTGACTATTTTGATTTAATCGCCGGCACGAGTGCGGGAGGAATTTTAACTTGCATCTATTTATATCCCGATGCCGAAAATCCCAGCAGACCTCGGTGGTCTGCCCAAGACGCTGTTAATTTTTCGATCAAAACCGGCCGCGATGTTTTTAAGAGCTCATTTTGGCAAAAACTCAAATCTCTAGACGGTTTGGTAGATGAGAAATATCCGAGCGATAGCTTAGAAAAATTCTTTTTGGAAAACTTTAGAGATTGCAAACTCAGCGAACTGCTGAAACCTTGTTTAATTTCCAGTTACGATGTCGAAAGGAGAAAAGCTCACTTTTTCAATCAAATAGATGCTAAAAAAGCTCCAGCAGAAGAGTATTTTATTCGAGATATCGCCAGAGCCACATCTGCCGCTCCCTCTTACTTTGAAGTTCCCAAAATCCGCTCTTTGACCAACGAATCCTATGCTTTAATTGACGGAGGAGTATTCGCAAACAATCCCGCACTTTGTGCCTATGCAGAAGTTAGAAATAAATTCAGAATTCCCGACGAGCGCCCCGACAAAGGTCCGACAGCAAAAGATATGGTAATTTTATCCTTGGGGACGGGAGAAGCTCAGAAAAAATTCCCCTACGAAGAAGTGAAAAATTGGGGTCAAGTTGAGTGGGTTGAGCCTTTGATTAATATCATGATGACGGGAGTTGCTGAAACTGTAAATTATCAAATCCTCCAAATTTTTGATGCGATTGAAAGACCAAATCAATATTTGAGAATTAATCCAGATTTGAGCCACGAACAACCGCTGCCGATTGATGATGCCTCGGAAGAGAAGATATCGGAACTGGTGAGAATTGGCAAGGAGCAAGCCGAAAAGTACAATGAAGAGTTGGATAAGTTTATCGACTTGTTGCTTGCCCAGTAGTCAGTCATATTGTAGGGTGGGTTGGGCGCGGCGATTAAGTTAAGTCACCAATAAATAAATCTTAAACCGCGCCTAACCAATCGCAGGGCTGGCAGACAGAAAATATATGTTGACAAATCGTGCAATAACTGCTGTACAATAAACTAAATCTCTATTTAGCAATGCTTCGCCCTGTTTGCAATTAATCGCGAGCCGTCAGTAATTGGTTAAAAAATACCAAGAAAAGCGCGATCGACATTTAGACGAAACCTTCAAGAACAGGTGGTTTCAGCGGTTTTTAGTGACCCTGTTCCTGGGCGGTCAAGTGCTGCTGCGTATACTCCAAGGCAAAATCGACCGCCGCAAAATCATGGAACATTTAGTAACAGTAGGGCTGGATTCTTTCCGATCCGTGCTGCTAATAGCCTTTTTTGCCGGCATGATTTTTACCGTTCAATCGGCCAGAGAATTGATTCGGTTTGGGGCGGTTGGGGCAGTGGGAGGTGCTTTTGCTGTGGCATTTTGCCGCGAATTAGCACCAGTGTTAACGGCGGGCGTGGTGGCGGGACAAGTAGGTTCGGCCTTTGCGGCGGAGATAGGAGAAATGCAGGTGACGGAACAAATAGATGCCCTGTATATGTTGAGAACAAATCCGGTTGATTATTTAGTAGTGCCGAGGGTGATAGCTTGTTGCATCATGCTGCCGATTTTAACAATTTTTGCGGTATCAGTGGGGATTTTGGGCGGGCTGTTTGTGGCGGCTTATTTTTATGATTTGGAACCGTCGGTATTTTTGGAATCGGTGCGGACTTTTTTGGGGCCTTGGGATTTAGTAACTGTGGCGATTAAGAGTTTTATTTTTGGGTTGATAATTTCCCTTGTCGGTTGCGGTTGGGGCTTGACGACGGTGGGCGGAGGGAAAGGAGTAGGTCAAGCTGCAACGGCGGCGGTGGTGACTTCTTGGGTGTTTATTTTTGTCGCGGATTTCTTTTTATCGCTGTTGATGTTTCACGAGTTGGGGATTACGAGAAGTTGATAATCTTGGCGATTATAGCAGGAGTCAGGAGTCAAGATGCTTAAATATTAAGGGTTTGAACAATCATCAACCCGATTGCCACCAGGATTGCTATAAAATAACATGAAGATTTTTTAAACCGCAGATGAACGCAAATAAACGCTGATGCAATTTGATCGGCGTTTATTTGCGTTCATCCGCTGATATCTGCGGTTTAAAACTCTCAACTTTAGATGGTAGATTGGAGAAAGGAGGGCGATACACTCGAATTGCTTTAATTGGCACTTTCCCATCAGTTTCGGGGACGATTTCGAGGATGTGTTTAGAGTTGCTCAAATTCTGAGCTAATGTTGTAGGGTATTCGCGGCTTGAATCTGCAATCTTTGGCGGAACGTATGAATCAACAAACATCGGTCGCACCTGCCACGCAATTTCAAAGCCTTTTGGCGTCGGCTTTTTCGAGTATTCATAGGCATTTTGCAGCCACCAGTTTCTCGGTTCAATTACGACGCGGCCAGAGTTTGAGACAAACATTTTGTCGTTTGTACCGCTGCCGTCGTAACCTGTTTTAGAACCTACAACGTCAAATTTAAACTTGCTGGCGTCGCTGTTAATCTCAGTAATTACGGCTTTCCAATCTTCGACGATTAGCGGTTTTTGGCTGGATACTTGGAGAACAGCCGGCCAAGCGACGCCAAGACTAAGGCTAGGTCTGGTGATGCTGTAAAGTTCAGGAAATTCGGAGGGTTTTTTGCCGTCGATCGCAATTCTAGCAGAAATTGCCTCGCCGTTGAAGGTTTTATCGGCGATCGCATCTATTCTATTTCCTTCAAATTCTAAAACCAACTTGCCATCTTGCCACTTAACATCGCTGCCAACTGTATAGGTTTTCACTAAATCCTGCGGCAGCGCTTGAGGAGAATTTGGGTTGTATCGCAGGTGCGGTTTTATGAGAGCAGCTAGGAGAAAATTTCCCCAAGCGTTGAGGTGAATCCCGTCGCTCAATAGCTGTTTTGGCTGCAAGCGATTGTCTTTCAAATACCTGCGCCAAGGTTCGCGAATTTCCGCGATTTCGCAGCCGTATTTATCGGCCAACTCCGGCAGCCATTTAGTAGAATGAGTGTTGTGCCATTCGTATCGGTCGATTGCATGTGGATCGTCGCTGCGGCCTGTCGGCATCCAGTCGATATGGTCTGAATGCAAGAGTATTTCGCTAGCAGTGCGGCGGCGGACATTAGCAATTATAGCTTCGTAATCTTCATCGCCTCCGTAGACGTGGAAAATTAGCAAGTCTGGATAAAAAGGATACAAATCGTGTTCGCTGGGACGGATTAAAATCTGGGCTGCAAATCCTCCGATTGCCCGATTTTCAACAATCAAATCTGCATTGGGAAATCGCTGTTTCAAATCCTTTACTACATCTTGCCACCAATCTTGCTGAGTGATGGATTGACCGTAAAATAGGATACGCACTTTTCGACGTTCTGTTGGAGTGCTTGCCGCAAGTAACCCCATCGTCCTTTGAATTCTTGCTCCAAAACTAGCATTATTTGCAATAGGAGCGGGCGGGGGAAATGAGGTATCGGCAGCTATTTTTTTGATAACCGGAACTAACAGAAAGCTCAGACACAAAAAAAGCAACCACAAGTAGCGATAAATCTTTGATTTCCTGCTATTTTCCGGCAATTTTTTCATATAAACAACTCGGTAAGTGGGAAACGAGCGAGTCTTTAGACCTGAGAGAGAAACGACCCTGCGGCTACGCGAGCAGGCATCGCACGGGCGGTTTTAACCGCCGTGAATCTTTAAAATGCGTAACCGTAACCATCTCGACGACGGACAATTTGACAGTATTTGTAACTGATTCGTTGCACCAATTCTGATGCTGAAATATTAAATGAATTAGTTGACCTGACTGCAACACGACCAACGTATTCACCTACTTTCTTGCCAGCGGTGACTACTGCTTTATTAATGTCACCCGTTTGAAAGCCTTTGACCAACTTAAACCTCGGAACGTACCGAGATGGAAAGCCAAACTTGTGGGTACGGCACATTTGCCTGGTTTCGTATCCCGTTAATTTAATCAACAAAGGCTTAGTTGTCAAAACTTTCAACTCCCCAACTTGTCCAACACAATTGGCTGTCTAAAACATTCAGCGGCTCCGGTTGCTGCTTTCGAGACATCTTTCTAAAGGGTGATTCTTGACTCGAACTGGCAACCAGCAAGCCCGATCGTTCGATCGCGAAAATTTGTCCCGTTTTGCTAAGCTTGATGCGATCGAGATATTGCTGAATCTCCGAGAGCGAAAAGTCTACCGCACTAACTCCCAGCAATTTACCATTTCGACCGAGAATCGGTTGGCTCGCAGCAATAAAAACAGTCCCGGGAGTAAAACCCGGATAAATGCTCGTCCAAATCGGTTTGTTAGGTGCGACAGCTTCTTTGTACCAGGGGCGCAGGCGGACACCGTAGGTTCCCGCTTCTGCGTTTAATTTGGCCGTGCGAGTGCCTCTTTTGTCTGTAGCGTAGTAAATGTTATGAGAGTTGGTAGACTTCGAGGCTGCGACGATTTGCACCGCAGCAGAGGCTACTAGAACGCAGGGCAGGGGTATTTTTGTTTGCTGTTGGAAAGTTTTGCTCGCGAATCGGGGCAACGGCACAGGCAGGTGACTCATGGCTCCCTAACACTTTAACTGTTCCGACCGGTAATTTCAGTAAGGGGCGATCGGCGCTGTTTGCTTGCCGTCAAAACACCTCCCACAGAAACAAGCATCAGGAGCGATCGCGGGACTTATACTATTTTAGATTTTAGATTAAAGATTAAAGAATTCAATAATTGGGAATGACTGATGACTACCGTGGTTTGGAGTGTGGCTACATTTGCATTCTTTTTTTCAACTGGTAGTATTACGCACTGTTAGCTTAGAATACCTCCGCCATTTTCTTGCTTTGTTGGGTTTCCTACCTCAACCAAACCTACTTCTTCCCTCAAACCTCTTCCCCACCTCCGTTACATCTGAGATGTTGCACCATTCTCAATAAGGCTTTTATGGGCGGGCTAGAAGAGCCCACCCCACAAGAAATTCATTCTTTGTGGAACAGGCCTTTCGGGCCTGTTAAGCGAGAATTGTACTCTGGGCGTGAGTTACATCCGTTAAATCCCGTACACAATCCGCTGCCGAACTTCTCTTCAACTGCTACGCGGAAAATCCCCCGCTTGTCCAAACGGATGTAGCGAGGGGCGAGAATAGGTATTCTCGGAAAATATGAAGTGGTGGCATTGGCTTTTGTCGAGCCATTGCCATCTATAGAAGCCATACTGTTTTAGGCGCACTGAAAAATTTCAGAGCCAACTCTCTGCTTGCAGTCAATGCTTGAAATCAAACCAATTAGTTCAAGCAAGAAGTCAAAGCACGTCGTAAAGGCCTAGGATACTTCTTCGCGATCGATTTGGCGCAGGTGAATGTGCTTGCGTCCCAGAGAGATTTCAAATTCATCTCCCGGCTGGAGTTCCATCTGTTTGGTGTAGGCGGCTCCAATCAGTAAGTTGCCGTTAGATTGAACGCTAATCCGATAGCTGGCCGAACGTCCGCCGCGTCCGTTGCCGTTTTGCTTCCCGTCTAGCTGAATGCCTTCTGCATCAATCAGCGCATTCAGGAATTTCATCATGTTGACCCGTTCTACGCCGTTTTTGGTAACGGTGTAGTAGCCGCAGGCTCTAGCTTTTTCTTCCTTGGTAAGGTTCTCTAGGTCTTTGACCTTTTTGATGAGACCTTCGCCTTCAAGGGGTTCGACATTTTTCTTTTTAGCCATCTACTGAGTCCTGAAATATTCAACTGGTGTACGGATTTTTTCTCGGTTGGTTTTTGGTTTGACCAAGAAACTTTAGCTTTATAGCTGGTCGTAAAACCATATTACACCGATCGGCTCAATTGTTAACCACTATTATCTAAATATTTTTAACAGCGTGCAGTCTTTCTTGAGGAGTAGCTGCTGGGTTTGTGCGAGCAATCTCTAGACTCGGTAGCATAAGCTATCAGCTATCAGCTAGCTGAATATTTGCCCCGATCTTAAAATCCCATGAAGTTAACCACACGCGGACACTACAGTGTCAAAGCACTACTGGATCTAAGTTTGCAACCTCGGTTCGGCCCGACATCGGTGAAATCGATAGCGAACCGACAGGAGTTACCGGCTCCGTATCTAGAAAAATTGCTGATTGAAATGCGACGAGCCGGTTTAGTCCAATCAGTTCGGGGCTCCCAAGGAGGATATCAATTGGCCCGGGAGCCCGCTCAAATCTCTTTAGGACAAATCTTAGAGGCTGTAGGCGAAACTATTGAACCTTTACCTCGACATTCTCCCGACGCTTCCCAACCAGAGGACTGGGTAACATTCAGTTTGTGGAACCGATTGCACAAAAAACTCGCCGAAGCGCTGTACAGCATTTCCCTCGAAGACTTATACTATGATGTCCGCAGTTGGCAAGCGGCTCTTGGGGAAGAAACTAGCTTTATCATTTAACTGGTAAGTTCATTTATTCGATCGCGAGCAAACATGGACGAAACACTTGTTACCTACTCCGGCGGCTGTCACTGCGGTGCTGTCCGCTTCCTTGTCACCGTTGACAAACACGAAGCATCTGATTGCAACTGCTCTATCTGTAAAAAGAAGGGATTTTTGCACCTGATTGTGCCGCCGGAACGTTTTACCTTGCTGTGCGGCGAAGATGTTTTGACAACCTATACGTTTAATACAGGCACTGCTAAACATACTTTCTGTCGGATTTGCGGTATTCACTCGTTCTATCGCCCCCGATCGCATCCCGATCAATTCGATGTCAACGTCCGCTGTCTTGACTCAGATGCCATCAAACACTTTCAGATCCTACCCTTTGACGGTGTTAATTGGGAGCAGAACGTACACTTGCTGGGCGACGAAAGTAATCTCAGCAGTTAAAATTGCAGCTCAAAAATCTTGCGTCCGCAAGGGTAGCAGCAGTTAAAACCTGCGCTATCCGGCGATCGAGGAGAGCTCGGACGGACTATCAAGTTTGACACAATATATAATGATGCCGGATCAATTTGCTGTTTTGATTTTAGCTGCGGTATTGGATTATTCGATCGGCGATCCTTGGGGTTGGCCTCATCCCGTGCAGGCGATGGGTTGGGCGATCGACCGCTATACTCGACTTGTCTTTAATATATGGAATAATCCCGCAGCCCAAATGCCTGAAGCTGGCGATCGTCCCGCTCTCGTCCGGCACAAACTGCTGCTACGATGTGCTGGGACAATGCTAGGGATCGGGCTGATTCTAGGCAGTTATACTGTCAGTTGGTCGATCGTCCTTGCTGCTAGTTGGGTGCATCCTCTTTTAGGCATTGCCCTGCAGACCATTTTGCTGGCAAGCTGTTTTGCAGGCCGCAGTTTGAGGGCGGCTGCGGTAGACGTGCTAACGCCTTTAAATGTTGGAGATTTAGTCAAGGCGCGAGAACTGTTGAGCCTTTACGTCGGCCGGGATACCGAAAACTTATCGGAGCCAGAAATTCTGCGAGCATTGTTAGAAACTGTAACAGAGAATGCAGTCGATGGCGTCACAGCACCGCTATTTTATGCCCTAGTTGGGTTCGCTGTGCCGCATCTATTATTAAGTGTTACCGATCGCCCGATCGATCCTAACTCGATGTGGGTGAATGCTATAGTCCCCTTGGCAATGGCTTACAAAGCAGCCAGCACATTAGATTCTACCGTCGGCTACAAAGAAGCGCCGTACACTGATTTAGGATGGTTTAGTGCCAAACTAGAAGACGTGCTGACGTGGATTCCTTGCCGGCTAACAGTGATTACTTTAGCCGTTATATCTGGCAAACCGATTTACATTTGGCAGATTTGTCAGAGAGATGCTGTTAAAGATGCCAGTCCCAATTCCGGTTGGAGCGAGTGCGCCTACGCCGCCATCTTGGGAGTGCAACTAGGAGGTACAAATTCCTATCGTGGAGTTCTCAAACACAAACCGCTGTTAGGCGAGCCGGTTCACCCGATCGCAGCGCAGCTAATTTGCCAAGCATTGCAATTAACTCGGTATTGCTTTCTGATTTGGTTGGGACTATCATTGCTTTTTTATACCTTATTATGTTTGAGCCGCTAACTGATGACCTCACCCAAACAGTCCAAAAAGCATAAATAACGTATTTCTGTCATTGTTCGCGCTCCAAGCATTGCAATCGCAGCATCTGCTTTTCATTCGTTCTGGGTAAGCCCAGCAGAAGACAGATATAAGCCACCGACAGGAGCAAAAAAAGTTTTGACCTTAGTTCAAACCCCCAAATTCATCTGTAAAGTCAATCTAAAATCTAAAATCTAAAATCTAAAATTGTTCGATCCGTCAACAGCCAACAATTAGCTCGCAGCAAGCAATGACTAAAATTATCCAAATTTTATCGCCAGATGAAGTGAGGCGCACTCTCACCCGCGTCGCTTCCCAGATTGTCGAAAAATCAGGGAACCCCTCGGAGTTAGTGCTGTTGGGGATTCATAGTAGAGGAGTGCCTTTAGCTCAAATTTTGGCAGATCAAATTGAAGTCCTCGAACAAGTCAAAGTATGCGTGGGCGCTTTGGATATTACCTTTTACCGAGATGACTTGGATCGAGTTGCGATGCGGACACCGGCTAAAACAGAAATTCCTTTCGATTTGACGGGCAAAACTGTGGTGTTGGTAGATGATGTTATCTATAAAGGCAGAACGATTCGAGCTGCTTTGAATGCGGTAAACGATTACGGGCGACCGGAGAAAATTTGGTTGGCGGTATTAGTCGATCGCGGCCACCGAGAAGTACCGATTCAGCCGGATTTTACAGGTAAAAAGTTGCCGACTGCAAAGGAAGAACAAGTTAAGGTTTACGTTCAAGAGCTCGACGGGCGCGACGGAGTGGAGTTAATTAAGGGTTGATATCATTTCCGGTTACACCGGAATGATGTTGACGGTTGACTGTTGACTGTTGACAGTGAACAGTCAACAGTCAACAGTGAACTCGAATTTACTATTCCGAGGCTAACGGATTTGATATGATATCGTTGACCAACGATCGGAATCAGAATTTTCGAGTGCAGTGCGATCTCAGGAGCGAGTCGATCGACCAAGTGTCTAGTTCGCGATCGCACTTGCGACCTCAGAAACCTGGTTTCTAGCCCCCTATGCGCCCAGGACAGGTATCTGGGAATAAACCTGGTTTTTAGCCAGAGCGCGGAGCTTCCTGATTTATTTGAAATCGGCAGTGCAGGAGTTGAACCTGCCTGGGGCGAATTATGAGTTCGCTGCCTAAACCGCTCGGCCAACTGCCGTTAAGTCGATTTGTTCGACCTAACTCAAAATGAATTATAACATAATTTCCCAGTCCGTGCTAGAACTAGAGAACAAAAATCAAAATCTTTAGATCTGCTGAGTCCCGATCGCCTGTTAGCCGCTGTGCTCAAGCCGATCGACCCGACAAAGCAGTTTCTACGACTCGGCATAAACTTATAGGCAATGGCAGTGAATTCGACAGTAGTGCTGACTCTAATTCTGCTCGCTCTGATGTTTGGAGCAGGTGTGACGAGTTCTGTTTGGGGATTTACTATAGGTCGCGAAGCCTTGAAAGGAACGACTCAACCCGATATTCGCCCCAGCAACAATGCCGGCAGCGGCAAGCAGGGAAATCCGGCTAGCAAAGACCAAGTGAGCATTTTGAAAGAAAAAGACATTCTCAAAACCGTCAAAGCGCGGGTAGAAGGTCGCGATCCAGACAAAACAACGGCCGGGGCAAATACTAAAACAGACAAGGCAAGCTCTAAACCAGCCACGGCAAAAAAACCAACTGCACAAAATGCCAGCGCCAAGTTTCCCCTCAACAGTCGCGACGGGGGAATAACCCTGGAAGTGAGCGCGGCCAGTCAGCGCAGCAATTCCATGCTGCTAGACGTGAGTATGAAAAACGAAGGCTCCCAAGCTGTGAGGTTTCTCTACAGTTTCTTGAACGTGACTGACGATCGCGGCCGGGCCCTGAGCGCGACTGCCGAGGATTTGCCGGCGGAACTGCCCCCCAACGGGCAGGTGTATTACGGTACGGTGACTATTCCCACAGCTTTGCTGGAAAATGCTAAGGAAGTTTCGCTGACGCTGACAGATTATCCAGGTCAAAAACTTCAGTTGCAAATATCTGGCATTCCAGTGGCGAAGTAAAACAAAAGGAGCAAAACCTCCAAAGGGATTCTCACGTTTTTTGATCGAGAAAGTTTTTTTAGGGAGCATTGTGTCACTTTTAGGGGCGAGAGTGCAGGAGATATCTGATTTACCCGCGATGACTTGGACAGAGGTGCTGTCGCGGTTGCTGTCAGTGCTGTTGCTGATTGCGATCAATGCTTTTTTTGTGGCGGCTGAGTTTTCGATGGTGACGGTACGCCGATCGCGCATCAATCAGTTAGTAGATGCTGGCGACGTTGCAGCTTTAACTGTTCAATCTTTACAGCACAGTATTGAGCGATTGCTCTCGACAATGCAGTTGGGAATCACTCTTTCTAGTTTAGCTCTCGGCTGGATTGGGGAAGATACGATCGCCGTGCTAGTCCAAGCTGCGATCGGCTGTTTGCCGCTGCCAATTTACATCAAGTCTGCGATCGCCCATTCTTTGGGCATATCAATAGTAACTTTTTTCCTGTTAGCTTATCTGCAAATCGTACTCGGCGAACTCTTTCCCAAATCTGTAGCGTTACTGTATTCCGAACAGCTAGCGAGAACTTTAGGGCCTCCGAGTTTATTGATTGCCCGTTTGTTCAATCCCTTTGTGTCGTTTCTCAATCAATCTACTCGATCGCTCTTGCGGTTTGCGGGCATCGAATACGACCTAAGGCACCGACCGGTTACTCCCGAAGAACTGCAATTAATTATAGCTACTTCCAGCGAATCAAGCGGCTTGGAAGCAGAAGAGCGAGAACTGCTTAACAACGTGTTTGAATTTGGCGAAGTTTGGGTAGAAGAAGTTATGGTGCCCAGGCCGAGCATTGTCGCACTTCCGAAGACGGCTACCTTTCAAACTTTGCTCGAAGAAATGGCGATTTCTAACCATTCCCGCTATCCGGTGACGGGAGATTCTTTAGACGACATTATCGGCATTATTGGCTTCAAACAACTTGCAAAACCCCTAGCTGAAGGTTTGCTCTCTCCCGACACGCCAATTGTAACTTGGATGGGTTCGGTGAGGTTTGTGCCGGAGATGATGCTGCTGGGGGAACTGCTGCCTTTGATGCAGAGTTCGTCGGAAGAAATTGCGATCGTAGTTGATGAATTTGGCGGCATTTCCGGGTTAGTGACGCTGAGGGATTTGATTGCGGAAATTATCGGCCGCAGCTACGAGTCGCCCGACAGCAAAGAAATTGCTTTGCAAGTATTGGACGATCGCACTTTTTTAGTGCAAGCGCAGTTAAATTTAGATGATGTGAATCAAATATTGAATTTGGATTTGCCAGTAACTGACGAATATCAGACAATCGGAGGTTTTCTGAGCTATCAGTTGCAAAGAATGCCTGCTGTTGGGGAAGTTTGGCGCGGCGAAAATGTGGAGCTTACGGTTGTTTCTGTGTCCGGGCCGCGGTTGGATCAACTTCAAATTCACTTGCTGTCAGGGGCGGCGGGCGATCGAGCTTTGGGTGAAGTTGCAGCAGCGGATGGGGAAGTTGTGGGGAAAGGGCGATCGAATAGCGGGGTGAGTAGTGTGGCGAAATTTTCTAGTTGAGAATATTTTAGCGAATACCTACATAATCTACTCGCTCGAAGTCGCTGCGTACTAAATCATCTAACGTCGGGCCTTTGGGGCGTAAATTAACGCGATCGCCAGCCTTCACATTTTCGTAATATACGTAGGGAATATAGATGTCTTGCTCCTGCATAAAAGCGAAAGTAAAGCTAAAAGCACTGTCAATGTCCTCAGCTTTAACATCACGAAAATCAGAGAGGAATAGGAGATCCATTTCTGCTTCAAAGTACAGCATCTCTGCAAATGCACCTCTGTCATAGCAGTTATAACCAATATAACCGCAAGTGTCGCTACACTTGTAGTAGATGGCGCGAGTGGATAGGAACCAGGAAAGGGTGATAGCATCTCCTTCTCCAAATACAAGGCCACCGGGCTGATGATTTAGTTGCTCAACGATCGTCCAAGGGTGTCCTCGGAACTGAAATACAATATAGCTTTCGGTGGTAATTTCGATTTCGCGATCGTATATATCCCGTTCCCAAACATCCGCACGTCTCGCCCTACTAAGCTTTTGGGCTACTGATTCAATAGGAGCGCGAACGAGAAGTAGATTTTGGTTTCTGTCAATTGTTTCAATACCTCGGCGCTCTTCAATAGACATATCTTTTAGCTTGCGAAAAACAATCAATAATTAGTCTACCTCTTTTTCAGACTCTAGCGAATGCTCAGGAACAACCAGGGTGCTTTATAATTGATTCATCAGGTCAAGTCAACAGACTCGATCCTTTATGCAAGCGAGATGAACAGCAGAAATTAAGAAATGCCATGAAAGCTCAAGAACTTTATCAAAAAGGATTCGACCTCGGTCGCAGAGAACTGTATAAGGAAGCATCTGAAGCTTTTACTCAAGCAATTAATCTCAATCCTGATTTGGTAGAAGCTTATATGGTTCGTGCTCGTATGCGAGCTGTAATTAGAGAAAAACAAGGTGCAGTAGAAGATTTTCAGAAAGCGATAGATATCTACAGGGCTAGAGGACAATCGCAAATAGCTGATATGCTTTTAGTCCCATTGAATTCGCTGCAAAATGAAATTAAGTTTGACCAGGAAGACCAGCTTCAACCGGAAGTTGAGGATGAGCCGAAAGCTAAATAAGCAACGGAGGACACGGCAATGCCGTTTCCCTACCCCGAAATAATCACGAGCACTCCATCAGAGATATAACTATCGCCCGATTAATTGTAGGGAAACGGCACTGCCGTGTCCTGACTGTGGGTAATATTAATTTCGATGCCACCGGATTTGATATGACGCACCCTACGAACTAACTTAGAAACCGGGTTTTTTACCGTTTCGGCGGGCGGAAGCGAAGAGACTCGAAAAAACCCGGTTTCTGACTACCCGTGCGTAAGTAATGTTTAAGCGTAAGCCACGGGATCTTTTAATCCCAATTCCTCAAAAGCCGCCAGCCGCAGCCGACAAGAATCGCAAACGCCGCAGGCAGTTTCGCCGCCTGCATAGCAAGACCAAGTTTGCTCCCAAGGCACTCCTAATTTGTTGCCTAATTGAATAATTTCTGTTTTTTTAAGTTCGATTAAAGGTGTTACAATATTAATAGGTTCTCCTTCTCTTCCTTGCTTGGTTCCTAACCGAAATACTTCCTGCATGGCTTGGATGTAATCGAGGCGACAGTCGGGATAGCCGGAATAATCTAAAGCGTTGACACCGATGTAAATACGATCGGCTTCTAGGGTTTCTGCGTAGGCGAGGGCAAAGCTGAGAAAGATCGTATTTCTAGCTGGAACGTAGGTACTGGGGATGTTTTGAGACATTTCTCCCAGAGTGCGATCGATCGGCAATTCAATCTGATTGTCCGTCAAAGCCGAACCGCCCCAAAGCGTCAGGTCAAAGTTTACCACCTGATGCGCCTTAACATCCGCCGAAAGTGCGATCGCCCGTGCTGATTCCAACTCCCGCCGGTGCCTTTGCTTGTAATCAAACGAAATAGCGTAACACTCGCAGCCGTCGGCCTTGGCTTGATACAAAACAGTTGAGGAATCCAGCCCTCCCGACAATAAAATAACTGCTTTCACTTAAAACATCCTCGATTGAATCAGCTTTTATATTTATATCAAATTAGTTCTCAATTGACAAGATGGAATTATAAATGAAGAGATTTTTTTTGAACTAACCGCGAGGACTCGTTCGGCGAAGCCGTTCCCGAAGGGTAGGACGCGAAGGAAGAAAAGAGAAGAGAATTTGGTTGATAATGTAGGGTGCGTGTTGTGTACTTTATCTAATATCAAATCCGTTGGCATCGTAATTAATATTACCGGAAATCAGGAGACGGCAGTGCCGTTTCCCTACAATATTATTTGGGGGTAGGGACACGGCATTGCCGTGTCCTCTATCATGTCGCTCCTGCAACCGGAATGGATTTAAATTCCTAACAAATCGTCTAGTTCGCGGTAATCGGGCAAAGTTGTATGAATTTTAATATTACCGGAAATCAGGAGACGGCAGTGCCGTTTCCCTACAATATTATTTTGGGGTAGGGACACGGCATTGCCGTGTCCTCTATCATGTCGCTCCTGCAACCGCAATTGATTTAAATTGCTCACAAGTCGTCTAGTTCGCGGTAATCGGGCAAAGTTGTATCAATTTCTTTACCCTGCCGCAAAACTGTGCGATCGCGCTGTGACCTAGATAACAATTCGCTGAAATTCCGCGCTTTAAACAAAATTAAATCTGCTGGTAAACCAACTCCTATTCGTCCTAAATTCGGCAATCCCATTAAATCTGCTGGTGTTTTTGTGACTGTGCGCGGCCAATCTTCCCAAGGCCTATCTAAATGGGCGATGCGAACTGCCATATTGAAGACTTCTAAAACATCGTGATCGCCAAATCCGTAAAACGGATCGCGACAATTGTCGCTAGCAACTGCAACGGGAATTCCTGCTGCTTTGAGTTCGTGCAGCAGCGTCACTCCCCGCCAGCGCGGTGTACGCCCAGATTGTCGATCTTGCAGGTAAAGGTTGCACATCGGCAAGCTGACAATGCCAATATTTGCTTCCTTGACTAATGTCAAAGTTTCTGTTACTAAATCTGGTGGTTGTACGGCTAAACTACAGCAGTGCCCGCAGATTATTTTACCGCTAAATTCATGGCAAATAGCCGTTTTTGCTACTTCCCGCAGTGTTACTGATTCTGGATCGTCGGTTTCGTCGGTGTGGAAGTCGAGGTTTAAACCGCGTTCTTGGGCTAAGCTAAAGATGCGATCGAGTTGTTTGTCTAAGTCGGGATTCATATAGGCGACGCCGCCGAGGATGCCACCGATTTCAGCAATTTTGTCGGCTAATTTTTCGCCTGCGGGTGTCAGGAAATAGTCGAGGGAAACTAGGGAAACTGCTTGCAAAATTAGCCGATCGCCCCATTCGGCTTGCAGCGCTTCAAATACTCCCAAACTAACGGTTCCCTGTTCCCCTGCGCTGTCGATGTGAGTGCGGATGGCCTTGGTTCCGTGGGCGTAGCTGCATTTGAGGCCGAACTCCATCCGCCGGTAAACATCCTCTGCATTCCAGTTTTTTTCGGCATCAGCGCGTGCTGTGTCGATCGCGCTGGCAAAAGTTCCATCGGGATTGGGCGATCGTTCCCAAATGTGTCCTTTATCTAGATGCGCGTGCATATCCACAAAACAAGGCCAGATTAAGCCGCCTTGCAAATCTACAACTGGGATATCTGCAATTGGGAATAAAGGTTCCGTACCTGTGGGGATGATTTGGGCGATCGTACCCGCTGCAATTTCCACATCCACCGCACAAAAATTGTTCTCAGTCCCTGTTGTTGCGACAGTAGAAGCTGAGGGGGCGATCGATTGCATCTCTAGAATAGACGCCGGCACGCGACCATTTTTGAGCAAATAATTAGATGAACTTGGCAACATTAATTTTGTGAGTTAGTATGTATTTTCTTGATAATTCAGCGCTACCAGTTTTAACTATAGCAACCCTTGCAGGAATTGCGAACATCTCTCTTTTCCTCTTTATCTCTTTTCTAGATTGTCTGCGTCAAGAGCGCCCTCTGCGGTTAGTTGAAAAAAAATCATGCACAAATGAAATACAATTGCTCAAGAAACTGGGGTTAAATATGTAGCTTTGTTGTTGGCAGTGCAGCCCCGATCGCTGAAGCACAAAGATAAAATTTTTATATTTTTGAGGAAAGCGCGCAAGTCAGCGTCACGGGTTTGGCTATGCCGGATACTTCCCGATCCTGAATCCTGTTGCTATCATAAATCACTGCTTCAAATTGCAATTTCACTTTCAACCAACAGCAGCATCCATAGCAAGAACCCAAAAAAAACTGTGTCAAAACCCAAGCATATAGTTTTAACCTCCCATCCCGACAGATCCGGCAGAAAACCTCTTCCCATCTACTGGGGAGAAATCGATCCCCTGAAACGGGGGCCTGTGATTGGCAGCCTCACCAAATCATCTCACCGGAATGCGATCGGCACTCATTCGGGTTCCTACTCTGTTTATCGAGCGCTAGCAGTTGCTTCTGGCGCACTCCAAGCAGATCACCGCCCCGATTTTACCAACACATCTCCGGCCGCACACATCGGGCCGCACCAGAGTTGGGGCGATCCCAATTTGATTGTTTCTCTCGATCCCTTTGGGGGTTTGGTCAGCGAAGTTTATACTTCATTTCTCCAGCAGGGATACGATATTCGACCGACAATTGCTGTTACTAAAGCTCACATTAATATGCCGGAATTGCAAGATGCTATCGCTAAGGGGCGAGTGCAAATTGATGGTAAAATAGTCAAAGAAGGTGGCAATTTAGCAGTAACTAAAATTGCGATTGACCCGGTGTGGTATTTACCGGGAATTGCCCGCAGGATCGGCGCCCAAGAAAGCGTTCTCCGTCGTGTCCTGTTTGAGGAAACAGGCGGAATGTTCTCGGACTTAGTGACGCGGCCGGACTTGCACGTTTTTTTGCCGCCAATTGGCGGAACTACGGTTTATATTATTGGCGATGTCGCGAATATTTCTGACCCGGACAAGCTGTTGGCGGTACGGGTACACGATGAATGCAACGGTTCTGATGTCTTCAGTTCGGATATCTGCACTTGCCGCCCTTATTTAGTACACGGGATTGAAATTTGCATCCAAACGGCACAATCCGGCGGTTCAGGGGTAATTGTTTACTTCCGCAAGGAAGGGAGAGCCTTGGGGGAAGTGACTAAGTTTTTAGTGTACAATGCCAGAAAACGGCAGGAAGGCGGCGATCGCGCTGATGCCTATTTTTCTCGCACTGAATGTGTTGCGGGAGTTCAAGATATGAGGTTTCAAGAACTAATGCCAGACGTGCTGCACTGGTTGGGTATCGCTCGAATCGACCGTTTAGTTTCCATGAGCGATATGAAATACAATGCGATTATCAATTCAGGCATTCAGGTGGTCGATCGCATCCCAATTCCAGAAGATTGGATTCCAGCAGACGCACAAGTCGAAATCGTCGCCAAAAAAGCCGCTGGCTACTACACGCCCGACCCCGTGCCAGATGCTACAATTCTTGCTGAAACTCAAGGGCGGGATTTAGGAGATTGAAATGGCAAAGACGCGATCGATCGCGAACAATCGCGTCTTTGCCAAATAAAATAGGACGCTTGGCAAAAAAAACTGGTTTCTGCCAAAAATCCTCTGGTGGTCGCCAAATAACTGCGCTAGAAATCTGTTTTTTGGTCAAGGGTGCGTAAGTTCAGTAAAATTAATTGCTTGTTTGTTTATAAGTCAGGGTAGGTTATGGCTAATTTGCGCTCTACTGTGATCGTAAAAACAGATATTTGCGGATATACCGGCCGAGTTAAAAAATTATCTCAGTCGGACTTAAGTAGTTTGTTAAACGAGCATAAAACTTTTGTTTCAAATATTAGCACCAGAAATGAAGGCAGCGTGATTAAAGGGGAAGGTGATTCATTTTGGATGATTTTTCCCAGCGTCACAGCAGCGGCTGTGGCAGCCATAGAAATGCAGCAAGAATTGAGAGCGCAGCAATCTAGCAAGGCGAACGACGAACGATTGGCTATTCGCGTGTCGATTACATTAGGAGATGTCTTGCATCAAGATAAAGATATCTTTGGCGATACGGTGAATTTAACAGCGCGCATAGAATCAGTAACTCCGCCGGATGAAATATATTTGTCCCAAGCAGCATGGCTGGCGCTCAACAAAGCAGAAGTGCAAACATCTTTTGTCAACGAGTTTTCTTTGAAAGGGATGAGCGAACCTGAAAAAGTTTACAAAGTTGACCAAAGTTACAAAACGCGAATAGTAGAAAATCAAGCAATAATTAAAGCAGATTTGAGAGGTTTTATTGCTTATCAAGAATCTAATTCTATCAAAGACGTTGAATATTTGCTCACCAACTTCGATACTTTTGAAAAAACAATTTGCGAAGAATACGGCGGCACAATTCGGAGTATTGTTGGCGATTCGCATTTGTTGACTTTCCCGGAAGCTCACGCAGCCTTAGCGGCAATGGAAAGTTTGTGCGAGAATTGGAAACTTTTTATTCATGGCAATCACATACCTTGCGGCTTGTCGGTGGGAGTTGCTAAGGGAAATTTGTATATATTTCGGTCTTGCACTTATGGAAAAGATATTAACATCGCCGACAGGCTGGAAGATTTAAGTAAAATAGTATCCCCTGGTTCAGAAAAAAATTCGGTGATAGTTTCCGATAAAATAAAACGCGAAGTCAGCGGCTCGAAGTGGGAATATAAGCTGATTAAAATCGATAAAAATGCGATTTTAGATAATCTTTTAGATTACAGTCAGTTTGACTTTTTTCAAGAAAACGATGTTTATCGGTGTTTGGTGGCATGAAGTTGAATAAAATTGAACTTGAGACTGTAGAATATCTGAGAACGCCGGCAGCTATTCGCCAAAAGTGCGATCGGCTTTTTGATTTAGCCTCCGAAAATAAACTCCCCTACTTCCGCGTCGATTTATCCCAACTCGACAAAGCAGCAAATTATGTAATTGACACAACGCGGGAACAGTATCCCGATTTTAACATTCCCTTTCACAGTCGCTGGCGGCATTTTGAAGCCGACAACCTGCCGCGCCTCGCCGAATTGGATGCAGCTTTAGCACAATTTGCGCCGGTTGAAAAAGCTAAGATCAAATTTGATTTAGCAATTGTCAGCGTTTTGCTCGATGCCGGTGCTGGTGCAGATTGGCAGTATTGCGAACCAGAAACCAAACAGGTTTACCGCCGTTCTGAAGGGTTAGCAATAGCCAGCTTGCGGATGTTTTGTCAAGGTGTTTTTTCCAGCAATCCCGATTTTCCTTGGCAAGCTGATTCTCGCGGACTTTCTCAATTAAAACTAGAAAGCTTAGCGGCAGGATTTCAGGTAAGTCGAGACAATCCGCTAGTTGGTTTAACAGGCAGATTAGAATTATTGCAGCGTTTGGGAAATGTAATTTGCCAGCATTCATTATTATTTGGCAGCGAAAACCCGCGTCCCGGCAATTTGGCAAAATACTTGCTCGACAGTCGGGTTTCGGGAGTCAAAACTGTGAATGCTGCGGTCGTATTGAGCGCTGTTTTAACAGGCTTTGGGGAAATTTGGCCGGGAAGATATGCTATTGGTGGCGTTAATTTAGGCGATGTTTGGTGGCATCCGGCATTACAAGGAGAACATCTGGGAGATGAATTCGTGCCGTTTCACAAACTCTCGCAGTGGTTGACTTATTCGCTGTTGGAACCGCTGCAAGAACTTGGTTTAGAAGTCGCCGGATTGGATGAGTTAACGGGATTGCCGGAGTACCGCAACGGCGGTTTGTGTTTGGATATCGGGCTGCTGCGGGCAAAAGATTCGGCTATTTTTGAGCAGAGTTACTTGCCCGGTTCGGAAGTTATAGTGGAATGGCGATCGCTAACTGTGATTCTTTTAGATAAAATTGCCGCAGCTATGCGAGAAAAGCTGCATTTGAGTGCGGATCAATTGCCGCTGGTGAAGATTTTGCAAGGAGGAACTTGGGCGGCTGGGAGAAAAATTGCGGCAGAATTGAGAGCCGGTGGAGTACCGCCAATTAAGATTGAAAGTGACGGCACTGTGTTTTAGGGGGAAGAAGGAAGAAGGAAGAAGGAAGAAGGAAGAGGGAATAGGGAAGAAGGAAGAGGGAAAATTATTCCCTCTTCCAACTCAAAATTCAAACCTGAAAACTATTCCTCACACTACACTCCCCACAAGCTGCTTAGCGGCAAGTGCGATATTTGACGTGATAAACTAAACCGCGATGAGCCAAATCGAAGGAGTCAACGGTGGCAGTGCCGGCACCGCGGGCTGTCATCGAAGCATTTACTCTCATGTTTACACTGTCGCCGCAGCTAGACCAAACATCAGCTACAGTGGCTAAGCTATCTCGAACGTTGTAGTTAGTTTCGCCGCTGAGATTCCGATTAAAAACTGGGCCGCGGGCTCCAGCGAAAAAGTATTCTGCTCGCAGGTTGCCTGTGGTTTTAGGAGCCACGTAGCCGCGATAATCAGCATCGTAGATAGAAATTTGGAAGCCTTGGGGTACTTTGATGGGAATGCTCAAATTGCAGCTTTTCCTGGTTTCTGCTGAGACATTTCCCTGGGCTGCAAACTTATCAAATAGGATGGTGAGTTCTTGACCGTCGGGGCTGACGCTGACGCTGGCGGAGCGATCGGGGCAACCGCTACCGCCGTAGCTTGCACCTAAAATTTGAACTGCCGGATTAGCAAAGGCGGGGCTGATAGAAGCAGTCATTAATGCCGTAGCTAGCAATAGTTTTACAAACTTCATGGATGTTCTCCTTAATTCATTTTTGTGTGAGGACAACCCTGCATAATTCAAGGAAGATTGAGGCGATGCCCTTCCAATTAGGAGATGGCAGGCCTTTACTGAAAAGGCAGTCAGACTTTGACTAGGAGCTAGATACCTGTACCTGGCTCCGGGCTTTTTCTAGTAGCATTAGTTCATGGATTAATGCCTGTTGTGTCCTGATACTTTCTAAGATTCATCGCATTTAAAGACTGTTCCGGAGGATTGATTGCCAAATATCGATCTTTTTTCCCGGCTTTTTGGGGAACAAAGCTCTGTTTTTTTTGTCGGCGCAGCGCGGGCAAATGTTTGTCGAGCTGCGAATTTTCTTCCCTCGCTCTTTGCTGAGAAAAGATGCTTGAATTCGGGAATCCGAGGCTCCGTAGCTGTAGGAAAAGGATCTGTATGGTATCGGGGAACTGGAAAAAAAGACGAGATATGTATTCTCAGGCAGCTCCCGCACAGGAGAGATTATAATAAGGTAGATTAACTCTAAAAAAAAATGATTGCTAAAGTTACTGTCATCGACCATCCTTTGATACAGCACAAGTTAACTCTAATGCGGCAAACTCAAACGAGCACGGCGAAATTTCGCCAACTGCTGAAAGAGATTGGGCTGCTGCTAGCCTATGAAGTGACGCGAGATTTGCCGCTAAAATACGAACAAATAGAAACGCCGATCGCCAAAATGAATGCACCGATGCTGGCTGCGGAAAAGAACATGGTCATTGTTTCGATTATGCGCGCCGGTCAGGGACTGTTAGATAGTATTTTAGAACTGATTCCGTCGGCGAGGGTAGGACATATTGGTTTGTACCGCGATCCGACAACTCGGATGGCGATCGAATATTATTTCAAAGTTCCACAGGATATCGACCAGCGAGATGTTTTAATTGTCGATCCGATGCTGGCTACTGGTAATTCAGCAGTCGCGGCAGTGGATAGGCTTAAAGAAGTTAATCCCAAGTCTATTAAGTTTTTGTGCTTGCTGGCGGCGCCGGAGGGAATTGAGCACTTTCACGAACAACACCCTGACGTGCACATTTATACGGCGGCAGTTGACGAGTGTTTGGACGAGCACGGCTATATTGTACCCGGACTGGGAGATGCGGGCGATCGGCTTTACGGCACTATGTGAATTCACTTAAATTATTATCTGCTGTATATGTCAATACATTCATTAAAAAATAAGTTTACTAACATAACTATTGGTTTGATAGTGTCAGGCAATGTAAATTGTAAGATTTTAATGTCAGGAAAAGCCTATATACAGCAAGGGTTGTAGGATTTTTTAACATGAAATTCGTAAATTGCATTATCTCAATGTATTTACTGCATTTTATGGTGTAATTCTCTGCCTTTAGTGTAATTAATCGCAGGAATTTGTTCATAAAATAGATATATGATGCTCACCGTTTGCGATCGACTACTAACATTTTTTGGACGAGGAAAAAAGAATGGAGACTACAGCACAGAAAGAAGCCCCACCTCAGCCTGTTGAGGAAGTGAAAATTAACAATATCAACAGTTTGGAGTTTGAGCTTTGGGCTAAAGCGGTGAAACGGCAGATGATTGCAGCACTCTCTAAAAAGGGCGCGATTTGACATCTCTGGTTTTTTTGTGCGCAAGTTGTGTTAATTAAATTAACAAAATTTTTGTCTGCATTGTTGTCCGAGATCGAGAGGGGGGAGGGGAAGAGTTTTGAGATTGCGCCGCTTTTCGGAGTTGCGGGAGGGGCAAAATAAAGCATTTTCCTTTTTCCTAGTTTTGGACGTACAGGTGGCAGGAAGCCGGGTTTTTTTACGAAAATACTTCTGTTGCAATCGGCAGAAACGGTAAAAAACCCGGTTTCTTTGTCTCAAGAGTGCGTCCGGGACTGTTCCCTCTGCTGAATGCTTTCTGCCAGATTACGATCGCTTGTCAACCGCCGCCAGCAACCGCAGACTTCCGTCTTGAATCTGCACTGCTTTCACGGTTCCCACAGCGACTCTTTGTTGACCGTTAGCCATCGCTACCTCAATCTTAATTTTGGGGTCAGCCTGCAAGCCCAGCCGCCCCCACAGCCACTTGACTTGAGTAGCAGGAAAAGAGCGCACTTCTACATCTGAAAAGGGCGAATTAACCCAGCGGCTGCCGTCGTGAAAACTCGCTACTTGCACCTGATACCAAACTTGTTCTCCCGCCAATTTTAACTCGTTGTTCGGTTCTGGTTCCAGCCACTCAGCGGGATTGACACTGCTAATTAAAGTAGCAGAACCCATAATTTGACTTTTGTGGTCTTCTAAACTTTCAGCCTGAGAAACTGCTTCCTCAAGTTTATTAACCAAATTCCGAATTCGACTTCTTGTTTCGCTGTCAGTATCTGATTGCTGGTCGAGCCAATTCATCGCCTCGCGAGTTCCGTCTTGAGACGCTACAATGAGCGCGCCCCAAGCTTTGACATCGGCGTCAGCGGAATTCACTCTCAAGGCGGCGTCTATGCGGTTCCAGATCCGCCCGCCGTCATTTTTGAGGGTTGTGCTAATTTCGTGAGTGTTGCTCGGATCGGCTTCAAATACTTGCAAAGCTTCGCTCCAGCGGCCGTCGATCAATTCTGCGAGAACTTGTTGGCCGGGACTAGCCCAAGATGCGATCGCCTGAGCCCGAGTAATTTTAGCGTGAAATTCGATCGTCTCTAGCTGAGCTTGCGCGACTGCCGGCCAATTTTTGCCGGCTTTCCCCTTCGCCAAACGCATGACATTTAATGCTGGAGACCACAGCCCGCTTTTGGCCAGTCGCAGCCCATTTTTGTAAGTCTCGTCATTGAAGGCAAACTCTTCTAAAGAAATCGCCGTTAACTGAACTGGGTTCGGCAAAAATTTGCGCGGGCCAATTTGATAAAGGGTAAATTGCGGCTCTAAACCAACTGTTTGGTCGATCGTCAACTGCGGGTTTGGCCCCTTAACAATTTGCTGCCAATTCGGCGGTTGTCCGGCCGCACTCACCCAATCCAACAGCGACATTAAATGATTTTGGCTGGGGTTGTAGCGAACGACTTGTCCGTAGGGAATTTTCTTGTCGCCCCGCATTAGTTGACCGCTGACATTAAACCAAATGCCCGAGGCGGGGGGCTTGCCGTCAAAGCGGCGCAGTTCTGTTAGGGGTAGCGACTGATTGGAGGCTTGATTGTTAGAGGTAGAGTCAGCTAAAGAAGCAATGACAAAAGATTCCGCAGGGCCTTCTAGATTCACAGAACTTGCTAACTGAAAATACTGCTCTTTATCGGAATCGCGATCTGGAAGTTGCACCCGCTTGTACACTCGAAGTTCGACAATTTGACGGCAAGGATTTTTGCAAACAGTAGAAGCATTAACAGTCCTTTCCACCATCACCGGCAACAGCAAATCGGAAACAGAATTATCGTCGGATCGATCGACGGGAAGCGGCAGGGATTCTCCGGTTACGAATCCCAATTTGCGGACGCTGGCTTTGATTTGATCCAGAGTTTGGATCGAATCTCTGCTACCTGTAGGCAGGCGCGACCATCCAGGCACAAACTGAGAGATCAACTTGTTACCGTTGGGATCGACAATTAGCTGGTAACTCAGCCAAGCGCCGCCTCCCATCAAAGCGGAACAGCCGCACAAGACGCTGAGGGCTGTCAAATTAGCTACCAGTCTTTTCCAGGGATATCTGGCGGTAGTTGGGGAAGCAGGTATGGGAAGCTGGGACTCTTGAAGTTTTTTGGGGCGTCGGGAATGGCGGCGGCGTCTTGTCGGAGGAGGAGCAACTTTGGGATTTTCTGGGGGTTTGGCTCGATTTTTTGAGGGGTTAATTTTGTGTTCCATCGTCGCATTTTAGAATTTAGATTTTAGAATTTAGAATTTAAAATTGCAATAGCCGATCGTACTGCCGACCTATGATATCCCAGGTGTATTGGTTTTCAACGAGCGATCGCGCGCTGACAGAGAGCTCCTGTCTTAGCTGCTGATTTTCAAACAAACTGGTAATCGCCTCAACATACTCCTGAACTTTGTTCGCCCGCAAGGCCTTTCTCGGTTGTGGGCCGCCATCGACGGCTAAACCCTCCAAGCCTCGATCGCTAGCAACCACGGGAGTTCCCGCAGCCATCGCCTCCAAAGTTTTATTTTTAATCCCAAAACCAATCCGCATCGGCACCACACAAACAGCAGCTTGATGCAAATATTCTGCCACCCTTTGCACCCGACCTACTACTTGAATTCCGGGGAGTTTCCCCAAGGCGAGCACTTCCGGGACTGGCGAAGCCCCTACTAAGGTGAGGGTAGCATCGGGATAGCGCTGCTGCAAAGGCGGCAGTATTTGCAAACTGAGAAACCGCGCCGCGTCAATATTGGGCAAATTGTTCATTGCGCCTGCAAAAATTAAGGTGTGTCCTCCCGGATCGATCGACCGGTACGGAAATTGGACCAAATCTACCCCGTTAGGAATTACATCAATTCTAGGCACAAAAAAATCTTGTTTTCCTCGCACCCGAACCGGCGGCGACAGCAATTCTAGGAGTTGCTGCTTGTCTGTGGATGTTGTCGCGACAATGCGGGAGAATTTGGAACAGTAGCGTTTTTCGTAGCGGGCGAGTAGCGGTAAATTCAGTCGATCGCGCAGGGGTTTTTCGGAGGTGCCGGTTGCTAATATTTCCCTGCAAGTTCCCCAAACGGAACTGTGAATGTTTGCCACTGTCAGCAGTTTTTGCCGCCATTCTGGACGCACGTAAATCTCGTTAACGCTGTGTTCGCAGGTGACAGCATCGCATTTGCCTGCTGTTACCAATTCGTCTGCCCAATTCTGCATTGCTCTTGAGTAGCTTGAAAGTACGTTCGGAGGCGTCCCGGACAACAAAAATCGACTGAATCTGTGGAATTTTCCTATTATTTCAGAGAACCCCCCCTGGTTAAGGGCAGGAAATAACCCCCCCTCAGTCCCCCCCTTGTTAAGGGGGGGAGGTAAGAATCCTTCCTCAGTCTCCTGGTGGAGTCTTAGCCCCCCCTTAGCAAGGGGGGGTTGGGGGGGTGTCTGCGGATGGGGAAAAACTGCCAATTCTGTAACTTGCTGGCGCAATGCGTCGATTTGTGCGTCGGTGACATCGGGCGATCGCACAGTGCCGAGAATTACATCATGCCTCCTGCTCAAGTATTGCAATAAATTAAACGTCCTTACCTGAGTTCCTCCGCGGCTTGGGGGATAAGGAAAAGTCGAGGAAAGCATCAAAATCTTCATGGAATCTAGGATAAATAAAGTTGCCGCCTGCGCGATAAGATTGATTGATAAAACCTTTTTAACAATCCTCGCACCTATGGACGAATTATCTGTTAAGGCGCTGCTCGAAGACTTGAAAAAGTCCGACGAAAGCGTGCGCGATCGGGCAACTACAGAGCTCTGGCGCACTTGGTTTAACCAGAAGGGTGAGTATGGGATGCAAATTCTCAGGCGATCGCAAGTTTCGCTAGACTCCGGCGATGTTCGCCACGCTTTGGATTTGCTGACGAAACTGATCTCCGAAGCCCCGGATTTTGCTGAAGCTTGGAACCGGCGCGCCGTACTTCACTATACCCAAGGAAATTATAAAAAGTCGATCCACGACTGCGAAACCGTTCTCAAACTGAACCCGGTGCACTTTGGGGCGCTGCACGGTCTGGGTTTGTCCTACGCTGCCCTGGGAGAATACAGAAGTGCTATTCGAGCTTTTCGCCGCGCTTTGGAAATTCAACCGTTTGCTTTGGTGAATCAAAAGTTAATTCTTGAATGTACGGCTCGTTTGAGTTAAAATCAACTGTCCCGGAAGCGAAATCTGTTAATACCAATAGGTAAAAAACTCTGCGATTGCGGGCAAATTTTTAATCGGTCTTGTTGTCACTTTTTAGCAATCTCAAATCTCAAATCTTAAATCTCAAATTGTCTAAAGTACCCAAAATTAGCGTTTGCATTCCTACTTGCAATCGAGTGCATTTGTTGGCTTGTGCGATCGCCAGCGTGTTAGATCAAACTTATACAGATTTTGAATTAATTGTCTGCGATGACGGCTCAACTGACAACACTCGGCTGTTAATGTCGGAATTTGTCGATCGCGGGATTCGCTACATTCGCCACCCGCAGAATATCGGCAAGAGTAATAATATGCGATCGGGCTTTGCGGCGGCAAGGGGCGAATATTTTATCAAGTTTGACGATGACGATCGCCTGAGCGCGCAATTTCTAGAGCGCACATCTGCTATTTTAGATAAAGACCCCAGCATTGATTTTGTCAGTACAGATCACTGGGTGATCGACATTCACAATTATATTGATGAAAACCAGACTAAACTCAATTCGCAACGGTGGGGCCGCACCGAGTTGTCGGCTGGAATTATTGAAGATTTGCTCTCCACAGTTTTTGTGAGACAAAGTTTGCAAATAGGGGCAACTTTGTTTCGCCGCCGCGCGCTGGAAGAAGTCGGATTTCTGCGCCCGAATTTGCAAAATTGCGAAGATAACGATTTGTTTGTGAGACTTGCGATTGCGGGCAAAAAGTGCTATTACTTGCCTGAGCTGTTGATGGAGTATCGAGTTCATGCTGGACAGCAAGGAGTCGATCGGGCAATTCCGTATTTAAGCGATAAATTGCGCTATTTGACCAGTTACGAGTTTGATTCCGAGAAGTTGGAAACAGTCAGGCTCAACAGGATTGCAGAAACTCAATTAGCGCTGGGTTTGCGGCTGATTGAGGTTGGTGAAACTGCAAAAGGGCGCCTGATGGTGCGAGCTGGAAAGTCAGTTTCTGAGGCGAAAATGTGGGCTGGTTTGGGGTTGTCGCTGCTGCCGTTGGAGTGGCGGGGGAGGGCTTTTGCGGCTGTGCGGGAATTGGTGAAATGATAATTAGTAATAGTTCTTGGTTATGAGCAAGTGATAAAACAGTCGCTTTTTAATTATGTTATCATATTTATACAGTCAAGCTAATCTCTGTTAATAGGAGAAGTCGCCATGCAAATACCAGAAAATCCCAGCAATAATGACATCAGGGAAGCATTGATTGAGCTAGGTCAGAAAGTCGATCGCCTGGAATACAAGTTTGACGCATATCAGAAGGGAACAGATGGTATGGTTAGGATGGCTACAACTATTATTATTGCTACTGCCTCCGTCGTTGTCTTGTCTAGCCTCAGTCCCGCAGTAACAGCCATAGTCACAGCATTGTCAGCAGGAAACGGATAGTAAAAATTAGGAATCAAATGCCTTGATATTATCTTGACGTTATACAGAGGCGACGGGTAGCCACGGAATATCTGTAACGCCTAGGTCGTAGCCAAGTTGTTTGAGCAGTGTGGTAATTTGTCCTCTATGGTGAGTTTGATGATTGAACATATGTGTCACGAGAACCCAAGTCGGTAGCACGCGGCATTTACCATCTACATTGCTTGTGTACTCAAACGGTTGACTCAACCAGTCAGAATTAAGGTTTGTAGACCATTCTATAATTTGCCGATCCATTGTCTCCCGTTCGGCTCTCAAAGCCTCAAATTCAGCATACAGTTCTTGCCCGATAACAGTTACCGAAAATGGCTGAAGAGTGAAACGACCCATCCATGCTTTGTCACCATACAGTAAGTGATTCAAAGTGCCATGAATAGACTTGAAAAAGGCACCCATATCCTGTTTGCGCTGTTCGTCAGGAATTGCCGAGCAGACAGAATATATTTTTTGATTCATCCAGCAATTGTACTCAGCCATTAGCTGGTAGTAGCTACCGTCGTACATACTCAAAACTTAACCCCATAGTTTGAACAACTTACATTATACAAATAGGTCTTTCACAATACTCCTGACTCTAATTGGTCTAGATAAATAAATTCAGGAGCTTTAACTCCGGCTTCTTCTCTAATTTTAACCAGTCTAGGCGACTCAAAAAACGCCCTAGCATCTGCGATTGATGTCCACGCAGAGAAATGAACAATTTTGTTGGGTTCTTTGTCATACTTCAAGACCTGATAGGAGCGCTCGCCAGCTTCTTTTCGGATGCTTTCAGCACGATCGAATACCTGTTTCCAAGCTTCATAGTTTTCTACTTCATGAATAATTAAGACATACTGCATAGCAATCACATTCTCTGAGAATTTCAAAACTTCACAGGTTCGGTTTACTCCTGCTCTTACTCATCTAACTCTATAAAAATTCCCTCAGCATTCAAAACTAAATCGTCATCAGACAGCGGTGGAAAGTCTAAATCAACAGTCCGTTTCAAAATTTCCAATACCAAATATAACCGCTCTGAGTCTGTTAATAGCTCAAAGGTATTCAAAAGTTCTTCTACTAAAATAGTCATAGCTTTTTCTCTAGACTTGCTTATAGCATAGCACAGGTTTTAAGTAGACCAACCTCAAAAAACATAACAGCCAGCTCCCCGCAGCACTTTAAGGCTGCGGGGTTCTAACATCGATCGCGCTTTCCACTAAAGTAGTAAATAGTGCCTGATGTAAATAAGTTTTTCCTAAATATCGTGTCTATATTTGCTGAAATTCCGACTGTGTGGCTGCAAATTTCCCTCGTGGGTATCTGGCTGGGTTTAATTTTACTGGTAGCTGAGGGCTTAAATCGCTTTACTTCTGTCGATGCTGAGGTATCGCGGAAGGTGGTGCACATCGGTACTGGAAATGTGATTTTGCTGGCTTGGTGGCTGGAAATACCCGGTTGGGTGGGGATTTCGGCGGGAATTTTAGCGGCGGCGATCGCCCTAATTTCTTACCAAGTTCCGATTTTACCCAGTCTCAACAGCATCAACCGGAAGAGTTTGGGGACTTTTTTCTATGCTGTTAGTATCAGCATTCTCGTAGCTTGGTTTTGGCCGCTGCAACGTCAGGAATACGCTGCTTTGGGCATTTTAGTGATGACTTGGGGCGACGGATTGGCTGCTGTCATCGGCCAGAAATACGGCAAACATATTTATCGAGTTTGGGGAATGCAGAAGAGTTGGGAAGGTTCTGCAACTATGTATTTGGTGAGTTTTGCTGTTAGCAGTTTGATTTTGCTGGCGGTTCAAGGCAATATTTGGCAAACTTGGGCGGTGTCTGCCGTTGTGGCTTTGGTTGCTGCTAGTTTAGAATCGGTTTCTAAGTGGGGAATTGACAATTTGAGCGTGCCGATCGGCAGTGCTGCGATCGCCTTTTTCCTGAATCATTTTTTGTGAATTGGTAATTGATAGGTTGGGTAGAACGAAGTGAAACCCAACCTACAATTAGTATTAACAGTCAACAGTCAACAGTCAACAGTCAACAGTCAACTGTTGACTGTTAAACAGAATGCCTTGACCTGCATCGCTATAAAATCCCCGATCGGCTGCTCATCTTTCCCGTTTAGAGCCTTTAGATGGCGTACCTTCAAAAGGCTGAACGCCACTGTTGGGATAATCGTCATCGCTGCGTCTAAAAATCCGCGAGGCTGCTTCCGAAACGTAACGCATTGCGTTTACAACAGATTTATAAACATTCATAAAATCCGCCTCTCTTGTGTGGCTTGGGATACTTTTATA
Source organism: Microcoleus pseudofavosus SVA1_A4 (assembly GCF_036700565.1). Classification (NCBI taxonomy): domain Bacteria; kingdom Bacillati; phylum Cyanobacteriota; class Cyanophyceae; order Oscillatoriales; family Microcoleaceae; genus Microcoleus; species Microcoleus pseudofavosus. The sequence continues at coordinate 18,526 of NZ_JAUBPE010000047.1, read as the reverse complement.
TTACTCTTATTTTTTGCCTTTGAACTACTTTAGCAATATTTATTTGAATTACTTATTAGTCTGCAACATAGAAGCAAGCTGAAGGTTTTAGGAATTACGCATTTGTGGGCGATCGACCTTTTGCTGGTAGATTTTTCCAGGCTCAACTCATGCAGTGGCGATCGCACTCCCGACGCTCAGAAACCGGGTTTTCTAACTCGGTTCGAGGGCTGCAACCAAATATTTGCGTAAAAAACCTGGAACGCTTGAGTGTTTGCGGTTAATTCCTGAGTTTGTTAAATGATGTGTTTTTATGGATTCTACCATAATATTCACGCCTCAAGCCACCTAAAATCTGCTACTCACCGCCGTACTCAAGGAATTATTCAGACAGACATCTGCAATCTTTATCAAAAATTTACAAAAAGATATGGTGTTAGTCACTATAATTAAATAAAGAAATTTGTTCGGGGTTTTTCTTATGAAAACTACCACAGAAAGCTTGCAGCTCACAGGTTTTGAAGAAATCCAAGAAGACCAAGAACTGACGGTTTCCTCAGCAGATTACAGCCTTTTAACCGATCTCTACCAGCTAACGATGGCAGCTTGTTACGTTGGGGAAGGGCTCGACGGGCGGGCTGCGAGTTTTGAATTATTCGCGCGCAGGCTGCCAGAGGGTTTTGGCTACGCGATCGCGATGGGTTTGGCTCAAGTTATCGACTATCTGGAGAAATTTCGGTTTTCTCCGGCGCAAATAGAGGCTTTGCAGTCCACTGGGATTTTTGCAGGTGCGCCGGAGCGATTTTGGACTCTACTCGCCACAGCCCGCTTTACTGGCGATGTTTGGGCGGTGCCGGAGGGGACGGCGGTGTTTGCCAACGAGCCGCTGCTGCGAATTGAGGCTCCTCTGTGGCAGGCTCAGTTGGTGGAAACTTATTTGTTGAATGCGATAAATTATCAAACATTGATTGCGACGCGGGCTGCGCGGCTGCGGGATGTGGCGGGCCCGGATGCTAAGTTGCTGGAATTCGGGACGCGCAGGGCTTTTGGGCCTCAAGCTGCTGTGTGGGCTGCTAGGGCGGCTCTGGCTGCTGGGTTCGACGGAACTTCTAATGTTTTGGCTGCTTTGAAGTTGGGCCGCAAACCTGTAGGTACTATGGCTCATGCTTTGGTAATGGCTGTGGCGGCCCTCGAAGGTAGCGAAGAGGAGGCGTTTGCAGCTTTTCACCGCTATTTTCCGGGGGCGCCGCTGCTAATCGATACTTATAATACTGTGGCGGCGGCGCGGATGTTGGCCGATCGAGTAAACAGCGGTGAAATGCAGTTGGAAGGCGTGCGGCTGGATTCGGGCGATTTGGCAGCGCTGTCTCGGGAAGTGCGATCGATCCTTCCGGGCGTTCCAATTTTTGCTAGCGGCGATTTGGACGATCGAGAAATTGCTAAATTAAAAAGCAGCGGCGCTTGCATTGACGGTTACGGTTTGGGAACGAAGTTGGTGAGCGGTTCGCCTGTGAACGGTGTTTATAAGTTGGTGGAAATTGACGGAATTCCGGTGATGAAAGAGGCAAGCGGCAAGGTAACATATCCAGGAAGAAAGCAAATTTTTAGACATATTGAAAATGGGCAAATTCTTGGAGATTGTTTGGGATTGTCAGGAGAAAATATTAAGAATTGCGATTCTTACTTACCATTAATGGAGTTGGTTGTCAAGGATGGGAAACGAGTGCAGAACCAGGAAAGTTTGGAGGATATCGCCAAACGAACTGCTGCTTCTGTCGCCAGTCTTCGAGCCGAAACTCGGCAACTTGACAACCCGATTTCGCCGCCAGTGGAAATTTCTCCAGATTTGCAGAGTCTCACTCAAAAAACGAAAAAGAGTCAGTAGTCAGTAGTCATTAGTCATTAATCATTAGTCATTAGTCATTAGTCAGTAGTCAACAGTCAACAGTCAACAGTCAACAATTCCCCATTAACTATTAACGATATTACCGATTACCTATGCAGAAGATTGCTCTTTTTGGAACCAGTGCCGATCCGCCTACAGCGGGACACAAAACTATCCTGAATTGGCTTTCCCAAAATTTTGATTGGGTAGCAGTTTGGGCGTCGGACAATCCTTTTAAGTCGCACCAAACTTCTCTAGAACACCGATCGGCAATGCTGCTATTAATGATTCAAGAAATTAATTCGCCGACACACAATCTTTGCTTGCATCCAGAACTCAGCAGTCCGAGGACGCTAGAAACTGTGGAACAAGCAAGATTGCTGTGGCCGGATGCAGATTTGACGCTGGTAATAGGTTCGGACTTGGTGGGGCAACTGTCTCGCTGGTACAAATTTGAAGAATTGTTAAAACAAGTGGAGTTGCTGATAGTACCGCGCCCGGGTTATCCGTCAGAACAATTAGATTTGTGGCAGTTGAGGCGGATGGGTGCAGAGGTGGCGATCGCATCTTTGAGTGCTCCCAATGTTTCTTCTACCTCATATCGGGAAACAGGAGACACGGAAGCCCTAACTCCGACCATCGAAGATTACATCAATAGGGAGCATTTGTACGCATGGCACGAGGCACAAAAAAGAGCGAAGGTTGCTCATTAGCTGACTTTAAAGTAGGAGTAGATAATGTTATTTTCTCCGTCGATACTGTGCAGAACCGCTTGTTGGTTCTGTTGGTAATGCGGCAAGACGAACCGTTTATTGATTCTTGGAGTCTTCCCGGTACTTTGGTGCGGCACGGAGAGTCTCTTGAAAATGCGGCTTACCGGATTTTGTCTGAGAAAATTCGGGTAAAAAATTTGTATCTGGAGCAATTGTATACTTTCGGAGAACCGGGGCGCGATCCTCGGGAATTTACCAGGGGCGATCGCTATCTTTCGGTTAGTTATTTTGCTTTGGTTCGCTTTGAGGAAGCTGAGTTAATTGCTGGGAGTGTAGTGGCGGGTGTCGGCCACCGCGTCGGCGGCATTGCTTGGTATCCCGTGCAACAAGTTCCTAAGCTGGCATTCGATCACAATCAAATTCTCGAATACGGATACCGGCGACTGCGTAACAAACTTGAATACAGTCCGGTAGCTTTTGAAGTTTTGCCGGAACTTTTTACTTTGAGCGATTTGTATCAACTTTATACAACTATTTTGGGGGAAAATTTTTCTGATTATTCTAATTTTAGAGCTCGATTGTTGAAATTGGGTTTTTTGTGCGATACCGGTGTTAAGGTTTCGCGGGGGGCTGGCCGCCCTGCTAGTTTGTACCGCTTTGATGCGGCCGCTTTTGCTCCTTTCAAAAATAAGCCGCTGGTGTTTATCTAGCTGTTCCTTGGGTGACATTTGGGGATCAATTTAGTAACATTAGAATAGAAGCTATTAAGGAGTGTCGGCGATGAAAGACCCTGATGAATGCGCTAATATTCACGAAGTTCGGGAGGAAATTGATATCATCGATCGAGAAGTGATCGACGCTTTGAGCAAGAGATTTAAATACGTCGTCGCGGCAGCAAGGTTCAAAACGAGTGAAGCTGGCGTTAGATCCCCCGATCGCTTTCACGATATGTTACAGCAGCGGCGCGAGTGGGCTTTAGAATCGGGTTTGAATCCTGATGTGGTTGAAAATATTTACCGGGATTTGGTAAATTATTATATTGAGGAAGAATTGAAACATTACAAATCTGAGTAAAGTTTCCCTATATTCAAATCTAAGACTATAGGAAATCGAGTCCGCGCGGGCGGACTGTTAGCAATATTTATGGTAGTGATGCAGGTAATATGAAAATTGCGATCGCACAACTAAACCCTACGATTGGTGACATCTTTGGCAACTCCAACCTAATTCTGGAGGCTGCGAAAAAAGCAGAGGTTGAGGGCGCAAACTTATTGCTAACACCGGAACTTTCCCTGATCGGTTATCCGCCGCGCGATTTGTTGATCGATCCGAGTTTCATTGCAGCCGCAGGCGCACAGTTGCAGCAACTGGCGCAAGCTTTGCCGCCGGAGTTGGCAGTCATAGTCGGCACTGCCGTACCTAATGCTGATGGTGTTAAAATAGGCGGAAAACCATTGTTTAACAGCGCTGTTTTGTTGCAAGATGGCGCAGTCAAAACAGTTTTTCATAAACGCTTGTTGCCTACTTATGATGTATTTGATGAAGATAGATATTTTGAACCGGGAGAAAACAGCAATTACTTTTCTATTGGCGAAGTCAAAATCGGCGTGACAATTTGTGAAGATTTGTGGAACAATGAGGAGTTTTGGGGTAAACGCAGTTACGCGGGCGATCCTGTTTCTGATTTGGCAAAATTGGGCGTAGATTTAGTGGTGAATTTGTCGGCATCGCCTTACTGTGCGGGGAAGCGGAGAGTGCGATCGGCTATGTTGCAGCACAGCGTCATCCGCTGCGGGATACCGATTGTTTACGCTAATCAAATCGGGGGAAATGACGATATTATTTTTGACGGCAGCAGTTTTGCTGTGAATCGAAAGGGTGATTTGATTCAGGTATTAGCTTCTTTTGAAACTGATTTTGCGGTGCTGGAATATGACGCAGCTAAACAAGATTTAGTTGGCAGCGGCGGGAACGGGCAAGATGCCCGTTCCACAACTGATTTGAGTTTTCATCCGGCAGAAGGAGATGCCGAAATTTGGGCTGCTTTGGTTTTGGGAGTGCGAGATTATGTTCGCAAGTGCGGTTTTTCTAAGGTTGTACTCGGTTTGAGTGGGGGGATAGATTCGGCTTTGGTGGCGGCGATCGCCAGTTGCGCGATCGGGCCCGAAAATGTGCTGGGGGTGTTGATGCCTTCTCCTTACAGTTCCGATCATTCGGTTAATGATGCTTTGGAATTATCCCGAAATCTGGGCATCGCGATCGAACTATTGCCGATCGGCGATTTGATGAAAACTTACGATCGCACTCTCGCCGATTTGTTTGTCAATACAACTTTCGGGATTGCTGAGGAAAATATTCAATCGCGGATTCGAGGCAATCTGTTGATGGCAATTTCTAATAAGTTCGGACATTTGCTGCTTTCGACTGGCAATAAGTCGGAAATGGCGGTGGGCTACTGCACTCTCTACGGCGATATGAATGGGGGATTGGCGGTGATTTCCGATGTGCCGAAAACTCGCGTTTATGCCCTTTGTCGGTGGCTGAATTCTGGCGGATATGTAGGGGCGGTGCCCCCGTGCCCGCCCCTGGGAAAGGAAATTATTCCTGTTAACATTATGAGTAAAGCGCCGAGTGCGGAACTGAAACCGGGACAAATTGACCAAGATTCTTTGCCGGGTTACGATGTTTTGGATGACATCTTGCAGCGGTTAATAGAACATCACGAATCTGCCCAACAAATTATCGCTGCGGGACACGATGAAGCGGTGGTTAAACGTGTAGTAAAATTAGTGAGGCAAGCGGAGTTTAAACGGCGGCAAGCAGCCCCGGGTTTGAAAATTAGCGATCGAGCTTTTGGTACCGGTTGGCGGATGCCGATCGCCAAAGTTTCCTCTTATTAAACCCATCATTAAACGCAAAATGGTTAACATCGACGGTACTTTCGGCTTCGATTTTCTCCTGGGAACTCTCAGCAACGATACGATTAGAGGATTTGCGGGTAATGATACTGTTCAAGGTTTGGGGGGGAACGATCGAATTTTTGGCGATCGGGAAAATGACTTGCTAGCAGGAAATGAAGGCGCTGATACGCTGTCTGGCGGTCAGGGAAGCGATACAATCTATGGAGGACAAGAGTCGGATTGGATGTTTGGCGATCGGGGTAACGATTTGCTAACAGGCGGCGAAGGCGGGGATATCTTGACAGGAGGCGCGGGCGATGATTTATTTGTGATTGAAAGAACCGCCGCCGCATCTATTACTGAAGCCGATACAATCACAGATTTTGGCAACGGCAATGATAAAATTGTGTTGACAGAAGGCCTGAAGTTTAGCGATTTGGAGCTTTCTGTTTCAGACAACCAAACTGTTATGAAAGATAAAAACTCTGGTAATTATTTAGGAGTTGTTTCGGGAAACTATAATCTGACTGAATCAAACTTTATCTCGCTGTTTGGCGGAATAGATAGGGGTCAGCTTTTGCCAATTTCGGTTAACACGATCGTAGCCGATCGCGCGATCGGACTGGAAGTGGCGAAAACTCCCCAAGAACAAGCCACAGGTTTAATGTTTCGCACAGCATTACCGGACGACAGGGGAATGTTTTTCCCGATCGAACCCGCGCGAAACGTGCGTTTTTGGATGAAAAACGTGTTTATTGAGCTCGATATGGTTTTTCTGCGGGAAGGCGTAGTGCAGGCGATAATTCCTAACGTACCGCCGTGTTTGGGCGAAACCTGCCCCAACTACGGCCCGGATGTTCCCGTTGACGGAGTTATTGAACTCAAAGGCGGAAGGGCGGCCCAATTGGGACTCAAAGTGGGCGATCGAATTCCGAATTTAACCTAAAAAACAAACAAAGCAACAAAGTCCTTACTACGAACGGTTTGTAGTAAGGACTTCAGTCCTGAATTGCTAACGGCTTGCAGCTATTAACAATTAGCAGTCAGCAATTATCTAGCTTTTCCCAACACTAGATTTTTCAGGTACAGCGCTTTCGGCAGTTTTGCCATTTTTGCTATTACCGTGGCCGTTGCTGTTGCGGGGTTGGATAACTCCATAGCCGCCGTGAGTTTTGCGTTCGTAGAGCACGTTAATTTCGCCTGTTTCCGCATTGCGGAACATATAAAAATCGTGATCGATAACCTGCAATTGTTCCAAAGCTTCTTGCACAGTCATCGCAGGCATGGCAAAATACTTAGTCCTCACCACCTCGCCAGGAAGTTCGGGAGTGCGATCGCCAATCAGATCCGCTACTACAGGATGTTCATCAACCGCCGTAACCGTTTTGGCATTACTCTGGGTTTTGTTGTCGTGGCGTTTTTCCTTAAATTTCCGCAGTTGACGAGCTATCTTGTCGGCAACCAAATCGATGCTGGCATAAAGGCTTTCCGTGCTTTCCTCAGCCCGAATCACGCTGCCATTAGCATAGATAGTCACCTCAGCAGTCTGCTTAGGATTGATCCTGGGGTTACGAGCCACCGACAAATGGATGTCCACTTCAGTAGTCAAAGATTGAAAATGGCTGACAGCCTTTTCAATCTTTTGGTTGACGTACTCGCGAATTGCATCGGTGATTTCTATATTTTTACCCTGGATAACAAGCTTCATAGAGCTCCCTCCCTTCTGTAACGTGGGTATAGTTCATACAATAGCACTATGTATTCTACAAAACACTCTTCTTTAAAATCTTTTTCGATCTGTTGACAATTCTTGATTTAAACTGCGCCAATATTCAGTAATAATACTCTTGATTTTTTCCATGATTTCCCCTTCTTTTCCTCAACATCTAAATTCTCCATCCTGCTTGCTCCTCGACTGGGGACAAGTGTCCTACTCAACAGCTTGGGAGGCTCAGCAAAAACTGGTGCAACAGCGCCGGGACAATCCTGATTTGCCAGATGTCCTGATTTTGCTGGAACATCCGCCGGTTTACACTTTGGGACTGGGGGCAAAGTTGGAATTTCTGAAATTTGACAGCGAAACTCAGCCGGAATTGCACCGAGTTGAGCGGGGCGGCGAGGTGACTTACCACTGTCCGGGTCAGTTGGTGGGGTATCCGATTTTAAATTTGCGCCGCCACCAGCCTGATTTGCACTGGTATTTGCGGCAGTTGGAGGAAGTGCTGCTGGGCGTGCTGGAAGTTTGCGGGCTGAAGGGTTCGCGGGTTCCCGGTATGACTGGGGTTTGGGTGGATGGGTGCAAAGTAGGCGCGATCGGCATTAAAGTCAGCCGCTGGATTACGATGCACGGTTTTGCTTTAAATGTTTGTCCGAATCTTGAAGGTTTTGGGCAAATTGTACCTTGCGGGATTCCAGATAAACCTGTTGGCAGTTTAGAGCAGTTTATTCCGGGAATTGAGGTCGATCGAGTTAGGGCGATCGTTGTCGCTGAGTTTGCTCGCGTTTTTGGAGTGGAAATTGTGCGATCGAATGTGTAGGGTGCGTCGCTGTCAACCTTACTACTAACGATCGCAGTCGGTTTTTTAAGTGCGATCGGAATTTTCCTCCTCATACACCATTAAATCTCCCGGTTGGCAGTTTAGTGCTTTGCACAAAGCATCAAGAGTTGTTTCATCAATTCTTGTCAGCCGGCGGCGGGTTTTGAGTCTAGAAAAGGAAGTTGGGTGCATTCCCACCAAAGCAGCCAACTCTTTATTGCTGATATTTCGCTCGGCCATTACAACTGCCAATTTCCAACGGATGACCACTGTTGATGCTCAATTAATAGCCTGGACTTTGCAAGCTGATGTTACCATCCCGCAACCTTCACTATCCTTTAATTAACCGCTACGGTAAATTATTTGAGCTTGGCAGTTGACTAAATTGGGAAAATGACCTATACTCAGAATGTCCAAACGGAAAAGCGATCGCCCCTGGGCCTGGAAAACTTAAGGGCGATCGCTATCCGACTATTTTGTAGTTAAAACTTATGATATCACAGCCAAAGTCAGTTCCCGAACTCCTGCGCGAAGAAATTCCCGACGCACCCACCGGCAAACAACCGATCCGATTGTTGATTTGCGGGATTCCCAAAGGAGTAGAAAGCCTCATCAATCTGCTGCACGTTTTGGGTTTTGCTGAAGTTGGGGAATGGAGTCCGCCTTTACCGTCCCCTCTAGCAGGTGAAGTAATGCGGATTTTAACCCGTTACTGGAAAGAATAATCTTTAAGGGCGATCGCCCTTTATTGAGCAAAGTGCGATCGCTCTTAAATGATCAAAAACATCAGGCTTAATTTTCCACCCAATCAATTAAAAACTCCAGACTAAGGATGCCTAAATATCGAATCGAATTAACGCGGCGGTGTTTGCGAGACTTGGGGGTATTATAGAGATAATTTTAACGGTCTGTACTTACTGACTCAAGAATTGAGAGACTTGGTGGTACAATGCGCGATCGCGGGCTTCTCTAACCTTAGAGATAAGCAAGACCGATGCAGAAATACGTCCTAAGAGTTTTGCGATCGCCCCTAGCGTCAGGTATGATTCTTGTTGATTATTGCGCTCCGCTCAAGAGAAAAAATTTATGTCAGATATGTCCGGTCAAGACCCCTCGGAAATTAAAATGGCGACGGTTGATGAAGAACAAAAAGGCGCAACGTTTAGCGGTACGGTCATCCTTGCTATCGATGTCGAGGGTGCTGGGGAAGTCCTTTTCTTCAGAGACTTTTTGATTGAAGATTATAAAGGCGAACTTACCGCTTATCTGGCAACAGATGGCAATATAACGAAAAGCATTGATTTAGGCGAACTTAAGCATAAGAGCAGCAGCTTTAAGCTGCCAATTCCGCTGGGGACGGATACATCACCCTACAATACAGTCGTGCTGCGCGACGAAAAAAGCAAGAAAAAAGTTGTGACGATCGAGCTGTAAAATTTGCAATTTAGCTCGTAGTTGGGCCAAATTCGTTAGCGCAGCCCTCGAAGAGGATCGCCCTTTTTTTCCTGAAGTGCGATCGCTCTTAAATTAAGGTGCGTCACTTTCGATAGAACAGTTTAGTTGTAAAGTGATGCACCCTAATTTTTAAAATGGAATCGGATCGTAATCGGGATTTTCCGGTTCGTTAGAGGAACCCGACGGGCGATCGGACTCAGAAGAAGACTGATGCGAGTTCCAATCCGAACTAGACGTGCGGTTAGCGCTGCCTGGAGCGCTGTTAGGACTGCGGCCTCGGGAGTTCATGGGAACCACGTTGCTCGGCACGTTAGCCGGCGCGCTGTCGCGAATTTGAGCCTGTTCCGGGGCGGTTCTAGTTGCCGGAGGTGCACTCATTGCATCGGCGCCGACACTGTAAATCCTTTGAGCTGTCAGTTCAGCGCGCTTTTCTTTAATACCATCTCTTTCGATCGTATTCATACCCAGCCGGCCTTCAATAATCACGCGATCGCCCTCGTGATATTTTTCGTGAATTTCTTGAGCCAAATTGCCCCATCCTATCACCTTCAAATGTTCTGGCGGATCTTCAGGTTTTGGGCCTGGAAACTGCACCAGCATCTCAGCGATCTGAAGTTGATTCTCAGAAGTATAACGGAGTTGCGGTTGTTGAATTATTTCCGCCATCAAAATGCAGCTATTCATCTGTTATCTGTGCGTAATTGGGAATTGGGAATTGGGCATCGGGCATCGGGCATCGGGCATCGGGAATAGGTAACTAATGACAACAGTTAACAGTTAACAGTTACCAATTAACAATTACCCATTCCCAAATTTATCTTGGCGAACCGCCGCCTCGGCTTGGGTGACAAAATCGTGAACGAGGGCGCGGTACTCCTTCAAAGTTTCAGATACCCAATCTCGATCCTCGCTGTTGGCGAAGATATGAACGGTCGGTTCGCTAGCATCGGGCAAAACTAATACCCAATTGTCGTCGCTGTAGTTAAAAATCTTCACTCCATCTACTAATTCTAAACGATCGGGCGAATGAGTTTCTACTAAATGTCGCATCAGCGAACCTTTGACCGTCCAAGGACAGCGGACGCTGTAACTGCGGTGGGTGACGCGGGGAAGTTCGGCCTTGATCTGTCCGAGCGATCGCTCCTGAATCGTCATCATTTCTATCACTTTAGCAATGCAGAACATTCCATCAAATCCCGGATGCAACTGCGGGAAAATAAAACCCATGTTGCTGCTACCGCCCAAAACCACATTCGGGTTCCTGTGAGCGGCTTCCATCAAAGCAGTTGGGTTCGCCTTAGTGCGGATTACCTTGCTTTGATAGCGGCGGGCGATCGCCTCCACCGCAGAAGACGCATTCACCGGTACTACCACTGTACCTCTGGGATGAGAAGTCAGCATCAAATTTACCATCAGCGCCGTCAGCATTTCCCCGCGAATCGCTATTCCCGATTCGTCTACCAAAATTAGCTGTTCGCCGTTGGCTGACACCTGTACGCCAAAATTAGCGCTGAGTGCTTTGACCACCCGACCGAGTTGGTCGAGCAAATATTCCCGTTCGCCGTTGCTCAGAGAAGTCTGCTTGAGACTGGCATTGAGCACCACCGCATCGCAGCCGAACTTAGCCAGTATTTGCGGTAGAAATGCTCCAGAAACCCCGTAAACGTAATCGATTACCACCTTAGAATTGCTGTAGCGTATTGCTTCAACATTCATCTGCCGCTCAAAGGTGCGACTGTAAACTTCGAGAGCTTGGTTAAAGTACGACATCTCTCCAATTTCGGGAATTAGAGCTCGCCGCAAATCTTCCTTAAAATAAGCCCCCTCGATTTTTTTCTCCGCCGCTTTAGTAATATTGATGCCTTTGATATCGAAGAATTCAATTAAAATGTGGTCAGAGCGATCGGGCGAAATGCGAACGTGAATGCCGCCAGCAATCGACAGTGTAGACAAAACCGTGCGCGCGATCGGAATTGCCGTCGATTCCAAATTGATCACATTAATTCCCACCGACATCAAACCCGCAATCAAAGACCTCGAAACCATCCGCGAAATGCTCCGCTGGTCGCGAGAAACCGATACCGAAGTCCCGGGTTTCAAAGTCGAGCCGTAAGCCGCGCCCAATTTCACCGCAAATTCCGGGGTAACATCCACATTTGCCAGTCCTTGAACGCCGCGCTGACCGAACAAATTCCGCTTAGCTTGTTCTCCCCAAATTAAATTTTGATTTAACAGAGCGCCGGATTCAATATTTTTGCTCGGCCAAACGCGCACGCTCGGCCCCACTTGCGCTTCTTCTCCCACGACGGACATCGAACCGACCACAGCACCTTCCAATACATGAGCGCGCCTGTCTACGCGGGTGCTGCGGCAAATCACGCAGGCTCTGAGGTGAGCGTCTTCGCCGATAATGGCGCCGTTCCAGACGATGGGACGTTTGAGGTTGGCGTCGGCCCCGACTGTCACGTTATCTCCGAGAACCGTACCGGCATCGATTTTAACTCGGGCTCCAATCCGGCAATTGTTGCCGATCATGGCCGGTACTTCGACGATCGCGCTATCGTCAATAAAAGTATTCTGACCTACCCAAAGTCCCGATCGAACTTCGTTGTAGTAGGTCAAATCCAGTTTGACCTTTCCCCGCAGCGCGTCGTACTGAGCTTCCCGGTAAACATCGAGCTGACCGACATCGCACCAGTAACCCTCGGCGATGTAACCGTACATCGGCTCGTTTTTTTCCAGCAGCAGCGGAAACAAGTCATTCGAGAAGTCGCACTCCTGATTTGCCGGCAGGTAATCCAAGACTTCGGGTTCTAAAATGTAGGTGCCGGTATTGACCGTATCGGAGAAAATTTCGCTGCTAGAAGGCTTTTCCAGAAAGCGGCTGATGCGGTAATTTTCGTCGGCAATCACCACCCCGAATTCCATCGGGTTGGGAACGCGAGTTAAAATTAACGTGGCTTTGGATTGCTTGCTGCGGTGAAATTCGATCGCTTCCGTCAAGTCGAAGTCTGTGATGCTGTCGCCGCTGATGACCAGAAAAGTTCGATCGAGCAGTTCAGCAATATTTTTGACGCAACCAGCCGTACCCAGCGGTTGGTCTTCCTCCACAGCGTAAGTCATTTGAACGCCAAAGTCTGCCCCGTCAGTAAAATATTCGCGCATGACATCGGGAAGGTAGTGCAGGGTAGCAATAATTTCCGTAATCTGATGCCTTTTTAGCAAATTGATAATGTGTTCTGCGATCGGGCGATTTAAAATTGGCACCATAGGTTTAGGCAAATCGCACGTCAGGGGTCTGAGCCTCGTTCCCGACCCACCAGCCATTAGCACTGCACGCATAACATCCTCCTTGCTTAGAAACCTCTCTACCGTTATTGTCCGCTAGAAAAAGTTTGCCTGCTGTAACTTGTGGGGCACTAACTATCAGTGTTAATTATCTTTGAGTAGTTGCACGTCTGTGAAATCCAAGGGAAGCGAGGCCGTCCCGCAACAGCAACCGATTTCAACCGAATTATGACTTGCCGTGTCGGAGCAATTCCCCGGTCGAACTCGGTTTTGTAGAAAATGTTGCGTAAGTCCTCAGAATCATTTGAGATTTTAGATTTGAGATTTGAGAATTGGGAATCACTGATGACATAAGGGTTTGGAGCACGGGCCTAAAGTTGCATTTTTTTTATTGCTATCAGAATCATCGACTTTTGCCAGAAGTCCCTTCTTCCGCGATCCCTAAAAGCTATTTCCTGGCTGTTATAGCAACCGCGACCGACGGTCAGGACGTTCTTAATTGCTGAAACCCTTGCTGAATATTGCTTCTTCCTTCTTTCTTCTTCCGACTTCCATTTCTCTTCTTCCTTCTGTTATATTTTTTAGTCTGCGGCCGGGGGGATTTTGAAGTCTCTTTCTGACGGTGGAATCGCTACGGGTAGCGGTGCGCCTTGGTGTCTGATAAATGATAGATTAAGGGGTAGCGCTTTGACTAGCTGACCCAAAATCCTATCCATTGCTTAGGGGTTTTTTAAATGAGTACGTTAATTAGCTTGGCATTGCTGATCGCTTACGGCGGCGGTATTTGGAAATTTTGGAATGGTTTCGATCGCACTAACTTCGACAGAAGTTTTGCAAATCGCCTGAAGCTGTCGCTGCTCTGGCCCGCGTTAATTTTTAATAAGCCTTACCGCCAAAACTTTACAAAAGCTCTCAAAGCTTCTAAAAGGTAATTCAAGAATGTCTAAAAAGTCCGAACGCCTAGCTGCTTCTAGTCCAGAGCAAACTTGGTTTGCTCTGGACAAATCAGATACCTGGCCACTTTTACTTTCCCCAGTTGCTGCTCGGTTCGATCGCGAATACCGAGGAGAAGCTTTCGCCTTACCCGAAGAAGTCGAAGCAATGCCAATTTTCCTCGAATCAGTCGCAGGAACACTCCAAGCAAAAACAGTTTCTCCCTTCTGGAAAATTGCCAAACCTCAAAAAAATCAGCGCTGTTTAGACATTGGCTGCGGAGTCAGCTTTCTCATCTACCCTTGGCGGGAGTGGGAAGCATTTTTTTACGGTCAAGAAATCAGCAGCGCCGCCAGAGATGCCTTAAACGCTCGCGGCCCTCAACTCAATTCCAAGCTATTTAAAGGCGTAGAATTGGCCCCCGCTCACCGCTTAAATTACGAAGAGGATCAATTCGACTTGTGCATCGCCACAGGCTTTAGCTGCTATTTTCCCATAGATTATTGGGCGATTGTCATGGCAGAAGTAAAGCGGGTATTAAAACCGGGCGGTCATTTTGTTTTTGATGTCCTCAACCCCAATGCTCCTCTAGCAGAAGATTGGGCAATTTTGGAAACTTATCGAGCCGGTGAAGTTTTTTTAGAAGAAATTGAAGATTGGGAAAAACTGATTAAAACTGCGGGCGCTAAGGTAGTAAAAAAGCAAAGCGGCGACTTATTCCAAATGTATAAAGTTCAATACAATTGAAATCAATCTCGCTTGTCGGCGGACGCAGACTTCGTTTGTGTAGGATCGGTTTCAACCGCCGATTCTCAGGATTTCAAATGTATAAAATTCAATACAATTGAAATCAATCTCGCTTGTTAAGAAAGTAGGGTGCGTCAGCAAGTAGAAATTAGTTTGAGAAGCCAAAAATATCGAAGCTGACGCACCCTACTAACTACTAACTCACAATAGTGAAGCAAGCAGATTGGATATTACCAATTACCGATTACCAATTACCCATTACCAATTACCCATTACCCATTAACAATTAATTTTCGGTAGCAGGAGAAGGCGACACTTCCGGGGTCGGAGAAGGCGCAGCTTCTGGCGAGGGCGACACTTCCGGGGTCGGAGAAGGCGCTGCTTCTGGCGGCGGCGACACTTCCGGGGCCGGAGAAGGCGCAGCTTCTGGCGAGGGCGACACTTCCGGGGCCGGAGAAGGCGCAGCTTCTGGCGGCGGCGACACTTCGGCTGCTGGCTTCGGTTGAGGCGAGGGCGACGGTTTGGGGGCTGCCTTTTGTGCGGGCGGCGGCGACGGTTGGGTTCCTGGCTGCGGTTTGTTTGAGGCGGCCGGCGGCTTCTCAAACTGCGGTTTCACTTCAGCAGGCGCTGGGGAGGGCGGCTGGGCTGTTGGTCTTGGCACTGTCGGGGCTACCGCTGGCGGCTGCTGGCCTGTTGGTCTGGACCTGGTTGGGGCCGTGGGTGAGGTGGCGGGAATGCCGCTGCAAACTTTTTCGTCGTATTTAAACGCGACAGCCACCTGGTAAAGCTTGTGCGTGCTGGCTGGTGGAAATATTAGAGAAGTGTCAATAATCGCAGTTTTAGCCGCATTGTCGAGAATACCGTAACCCGTCGGGACGATCGGCTGAGGCTCGGCCCTGAGCAAGCCTTGAGGGTTGACAACTGCTCCGAAAACTGCTGTTCCTTCGAGTTTTTGCGAGCAAGCTGCTGCGGGATAAGCGACATTCACAGGAGTCGGCGCCGTCATTTCCAAGTCGGGATAAGCTTTTTTGAATCTGTCAAACAAAGCAACATAGGTATTTGCAGCCGCAAGCTGTGTCTCTCTGTCGGTGGGTAAGTTTGAACTTGGTTGTCCGGGCTGTTGTAGCTGTTGCTGTCCCTCTTCAAATTGTTGCCTCTTGTTTCTTTCTTCGGGAGTTTCTGCGATGAGATTCCTTTTATTCGGATCTTTTTGAGTCAATTTTGGTCCTCCATCTCCCGAATTTCTGGGACCAATTGGGAATTCCGGGGTAAAGACTGGAGCTCCGTCTGGAAATAGCGGGAGTCCGCCTCTACTGGCTATGGTTCTTTTGAGCGTTTCTGCCTCATCTTCCAAGGGCCCGCCGGGAAGCTGGGGTTCTCCTGTGACTGATGGTGGCGGCGGCGGGATATTGCGATCGAAATTACCGGGCAATGGCGGGAAAATCTGAATACCGGGAGGGACTTGCGGGATGAGAGTTGGTGTTGTCAGGGAGGGGGTTCTGACAGTTGGGGATGGAGTTTTGGGAGGGGGCGGGGCTGTTGGGGCCGTGAAGGGCGGGAGAGGGGAAGAAGGGAGAGGGGAAAAGAATCCAGGCGGGGGCATTCCCGGCGGCAGGGCGGGCAAGTTGATGGTTGGAGGTGCGGGGGGCAAGGGCGCGGCTAACTTGGGCGAGGGCCCAAGGGGAACAGGTGCGATCGAAAACGGCGTATTGGACGGCCGCGGGGGTATGGTTTGCGGCAGGCGGCTGACTTCGGCAGCAGTTAGTTCTACGAAGCCGACGGAACCGGGCAGATTTTTTGATGAATTTCCACCGTACAGGATGTTTGAGAGCGTCGGGGCGCTTACTCCGAGAGCTCCGTGAAGGGTGATAGAAGCTAGGGCGGCCCACCAAAAAGGCTGGCGCAGCGGTTCGGAAAGGGCGTTGGCTAGGGAGGAAGAGTCAGTCATGACCGTGGGGAATTGGGAATGGGGAATTGGTAATGGGGAATTGGTAATTGGAAGTTAATAGTTATTAATTGATATTTTTTTATTTTGAACGATTTAAAAAGTGGCTGTTGTGGAATTCAAAGGTATAATTTTAGCACGGTCGGTATCGAAATTGCCCGATCGCCAGTGCCTTCTCACAAACCTGCCGCTGCAATACCGTCCTTTCCTGGCTGGCAAACTGAATTAATTTATTAAACACGGATTATCGGTGCGATCGACCCCGGTTTCCAATTCGGTTACAAAACCGGATTCATCTGTGGAAGTAATTATTCAATAGATATCTTGCTCTCGTCAAATTCACCCCCCTTAGTCCCCCCTTATTAAGGGGGGAAACAAGAATAATCTTGCCCCCTCCCCTTACTAAGGGGAGGGTTGGGGTGGGGTGCATTGTATTTTTGCAAGAGTTCTAATCCCAAATCCCAAATCCCAAATCCCAAATCGATGGATTCACCAGCGATAGCGGTAAGTTTTAAAAGGAGCTCCCTCAATGGTGAGCAAGTCGATCGGATAAATAGGAGCGCCGCTTGCCATATATTGAAACATTTCCCGAACTTCTTCTCCCCGCAACGACAACTGGTCTAATTCCTTGAGAGAATACCAGCCAGCGCACAAAGTATGCTCGTCCGGCTTGCTCTTGGGAGGCGTCTTATCTTGTGGACGAGCCACAAAAATGACTCGGAGGCGTACATTGCCTCTAGGCATCACTGTGTGCTCTACCCTGAGAATTCCCTCAACGATGACGGAAATGCCCGCTTCCTCGATGGTATTGCGCATAGCAGCTTCGAGCAAAGTCTCCCCTTTTTCCACTCGCCCTGCTGGGAGATACCACTGCTGCTCGTACTTGCGCTCTTGTACCAGTAGAAAACGGTCTTCTAAGTGAACGACAACTAGGGTAAAATACCATGTTTGAATCGGCTCGCGAGCCATAGAAGTAGATATTCCCTAAGCAAAAGGTTTAACGAGCGGCAGATGTTAGCAATCCGAAGGATGCTTCGGCAAGCGTCTTTGAACTTGAAAAACAGATCGTAGCACCCCGGCCGCAAAATCTAAAATCTAAAATCTAAAATTGACAATGCCATTACCAACCGTGATTTTACCAGGATATTTTGCTGCTGCTTCCGACTATGGGGAATTAGAAAAATCTCTGGTCGATCGGGGTTTCCCAACTGTAACAGTACCTCTGAGCAAGCGAGATTGGTTGCCGACTTTTGGCGGGCGATCGATGGTGCCTATTTTGCGGCAGCTCGATCGTACGGTCAAACAAATGTTACAGCAATACGGCGTCTCCCAGATCAACCTAGTCGGTCATTCCGCCGGCGGCTGGATTTCTCGCATCTATTTAGGCGAAAAGCCATACACAATTCACGGCGACGTGCTTGAGGATGTCGGTTTGTGGAACGCTCACCCTTGCGTCCGCACTCTCATCACTTTAGGCACGCCGCACGTCTCTGTTGAGCGCTGGACGCGCAAAAACCTAGATTTTGTCAAAATTCACTATCCGGGGGCTTTTCACCCGCAGGTGCGCTACGTGTGCGCTGCTGGGAAGGCTGTTTTTGGCAAGCGCGGTTTTGGGACTTGGCTGGCTTACAAAAGTTACGAGTTGACTGTGGGGAAGGGTGAAACTTGGGGCGATGGAATTACGCCGGTGGAAGCTGCTCTTTTGGACGGGGCCGAAAATTTGGTGTTGGAGGGGGTTTGGCATTCACCTCGTTCTCCGGGCAAGTGGTACGGTTCGCCGGATGTTTTGCCGGCTTGGATTGAGTATTTGGATTGAGTTTAATCTTAAGTTAGCTGTTATTTTCTCTATTAATTTAGGACATTTTTTTATAACCGCAGAGGGCGCAGAGGACACAGAGAGAGAGAAGAGAGGACGATCGCATCTCCTGAAAGGAACGCTATATTTATGTTAAAACTTAATTTTCGATCGCGAAGTGGAACTATTATGATGACGCGCCCAAAGTTACTGAATCTTCCTTAGACATCAGTCATGAGTCATTAGTCATTAGTCGTTATATCGTTTCCGATGGGAGCGTGTCACTTTTGCGATGAGTATAAATACTCAGAAATACTAGGGCAGAGGTTTTGAGCTATTGTTGGGCAAA
>NZ_JAUBPE010000046.1:0-58330 GCF_036700565.1 Microcoleus pseudofavosus SVA1_A4 | reverse complement strand
TTATAAAGGATCTCTGCTATTTCTTGGAGATTTATTTTGATCTTCTGCTGTTCTTCTGGGGTCATGCGAACTTGGATTATGGTAATTTATCTGCTTTCTATTATGCCATCAGCTTAGCCAGACAATTGTCTGAGTATTTATACTGACTGCAAAAGTGGGATGCTCCCTGCTCTTCTAGAGGCACAATTACCCGTTCCCCTTCGGGCGAGTTCAGTCAAAAGTTCTGGGTAAGGTTTGGGTTAAAACCTCCTTGAATGTTTCCATAGATTTTCTCTGCCATGTTCGTAATATTCTGACTTGTTTGTGGCTGAGACTTCACAGCGTCAGCCAAAGCTTGAACTGCCACCGCAATTTCAGAGTCTGATTTTGCTGCTGACTCGACTTTTTCCACCAAAACGGCTTGTCCATAATCCTCTGGGTGCTGTTCAACTAATTCTGGATGTTGTGCTGCTAATTCTATGGCACTTGCTGTATCAGGAGACTTGCGCTTGAGCAGTTGCATCAACTGGCCGCCTTTCTCCACCAATACCTTTTCTCCAAAAATTTCACCTGTTTTTTCAATTGCTTTCGTTAAAAACAAAGTTGCGATCGCGCCAGCCGTGAAGAGTTCCATATGTTACCAATTGTAAATGGAGTGAGTTAGCTATGTAGCTTTTCATTAACTATCCTAGCTTCAAGAGTAGAGAAGCGTCAATGATTTACATCCAGACAAGTCTTTAGTTTTAGCCACATATCCCTCCTAAAAAGAGCGATCGCACCTCAACCAACCAATCTAACTCAAGGGCGATCAATCTTGTTTGATTGTAGCCGATCGCCAGATCGAGAGTAAAGCTGACTAAAAAGGAATATACTCAACAGCATTCATCCATTCATCAGAGTCCGAGGCTAAAGCAATCACTTCCAAATCCTTAACAAACTGTCCGATCGTACCGCCTAGCTGATGTCCAAATATCAAACCAGCAAACTGTTTTTCCTGACGCTGCCAATCTTGAGCCATTGCCTTAAAAAGGATATCTTGAGTAAACAATACTCTCCCTAACTGAGTGGCACGTTCCAAAAGTTCGTCATCCGGCAATTCTGTCGCACCATCTTCGATCGCAGTCAAAACATCCACGCCACGACGGCGCAACTGTTCAGTAATTGCTTGCGGAATGTGAACGTCCATGTACAGAGCGATCGCCACTTACAACAACCCCTTAGCACGCATTCTCACGAAAAATGGTGAAGGCGAAAGCAGAGATTTTTCCTGTTGTACCTGCTCCCATTCCGTCCGAATCTCCTGCTCAATTTCAACTTGAAAGTCGAAGTAATAAGCCATTGCTGCATGAGCCTCTGACTGCATCAAATAAGGATGCTGGCGGCACATCTCTTCCACTGACCAACCGTAAGCTAGATAATCCATGACAATCTGAGCAACCCGCACGCGGGGTATCCGGTGCAACCGTGCGGGTTGACCCGCTACTTTCTCGATATGAGGATAAATTAAAGCTGATGTCATTGCTTTTTGGATCTATCTCTACAGGACATTAGCACAAATAGTATTATAACAGTCCGCCAAATAGGACTTAGCAGGGGGCTCAGAAACCGGGTTTTTTACGAAAATACTTGGTTAGAGCATCGCAAATTGGGTAAAAAACCCGGTTTCTTTGTCGGAGTCCATAAGTTTTGTTATTGATGATTTTAAGCGATCGCCATTACAATAGTACAGTATTCGATTCTCAACAAACCCGATGACCATCAAACCGATTCAATGAGCAAAAATACCATTACCCAAGCCGCTGATAATATCTTTCTAGACCTCGGATTTTCAGCCCAAGAAGCTGATAACTTACTAATCCGATCGCAACTAATGCTAGCCCTGCAAAATCAGATTAAACATCACGGTTGGACGATCGACCAAACGGCTCAACATCTCAAACAGTCAAGCGACGAAATCAAAGCTTTGACTCAAGGTAAAATTGGGCATTTCTCCGTTGATACTCTGATTATAATGCTCAACCAAGTAGGCATGACTGTCAAAGTCGAAATTTGCCCCGCCCGGTAGCTTAGGGCGATCGCCCTTTCATTCCCAAAAACAGATCGCCCTTTCATTCACCTCACCAAAAACACCGCACACTCCACATGAGAAGTCTGAGGAAAGAAATCCGCCGGCTGCACCCGCGCTAACTTATAATCCCCATTTTCGCACAAAATCTTCAGGTCGCGAGCCAAAGTCGCAGGCTTGCAGCTAACATACACAATCCGATTTGGCTTGATTTCCTTAATTGTTTCCAACACCGCGCGATCGCACCCTTTCCTCGGCGGATCTAGCAGCACAATATCCGGTGTCAATCCCAAGGAAGGCAGCAAACTCTCTACAGTTCCCACCTGAAACTCGACATTTCTCAAGTCATTTAACTCAGCATTTAATTTCGCTTGTTCGATCGCCGCCGGTTGCACTTCTAAACCAATCGCTATTTTTACTTGTTTTGCCAGGGGCAAAGTAAAAGTTCCAATTCCGCAGTAAGCGTCAACCAAAACCTCGTTTCCCTGCAAATTCAATTCCCCTACCATCACCTCTAACAATGCTTCAGCCGCCTCTGTATTTACCTGAAAAAAAGTATCAGCTCTTAGCTGAAAATTCATCCCAGCAAAACTTTCTCGCAGATAAGAACGACCCGCAATGCAGCGAGTTTCTGTACCAAAAATCACATTAGTTTGATCGGGATTTATGTTCAAACAAACCCCTGCAAGTTGAGGATATTGTTTCAGCCACTCTGATGCTTGCTCTTCGAGTCCCGGCAAGTCTCCAGTCCTAACTATTAAAGTTAGCAGCATCTCGCCGGTGCGCCGTCCGATTCGCAAGGACAAGTGACGCAATTCTCCTGTATGTTTCTTTTCATCGTAGACAGGCCAATCCCGCCAGTGAATGTCTTCTTTGACTTCCTTTAACAAAGGATTGAGGCGCGGATCTTGCACCGGACACTGATTGAGATTGACTAATTTGTGGGTACTTTTTTGATAGTAACCTGCTTGAACTTGACCTGTCGCAGATATTGCCACGGGATAAGTCGCTTTGTTGCGGTATCCCAAAAATTGGGAAAATCCCTCGATTTTTCCCGTTAAAATTTCATCGACTTGCAGATTGCTAAATCCGCCAATCCTTTCTAAGGCTTGAATGATTTGATTTTGCTTGGCTGCAAGCTGATATTGATAATCTACGTGCTGCCACTGACAGCCGCCGCATTTGTCGGCGACAATGCAGTTAGCTCGGATGCGGTGTTCGGATGTTTCGAGAAGTGTGTCCAGCTTGCCTGTAGCATAGGTGGATTTGACTTGCACGAGGCGCACAAGGACTCGATCGCCCGTCACGGTATCGGGCACAAACACTACTAACTCACCAAAACGACCAACTCCGTCGCCGGTGTCTGTCAAGTCGGTAATCTCTATCTCAATCAGTTGACCTTGCTGGCAAGGGTTTGCCAATTTCGTCGAGTTTGGGGTGGGGAATTTAGATTTGGTCACAAGTAGTCGTGGTAGGATTTAATATGGTAATGCAATATCGCTCCCTCTTTCCTGAGATAAGTCGTAGCGAAGAAGCGGGGCGCAAGCCATCGCACTCAAGCTCAATTGCAGGCTGTCTTCCTGCTGCTGAACGTCTTGCTGCTAAAGCCAAGCTTCAACCGCGGAGTCGAGCTTGCCGCGAGTTGCCTCGATCCCGTCGGTGCGATCGGCTGTTGGGGCGATGTAGCAAAAACTCGTTAAACAGTCAAAGTGTCTGCCGACATCCAAACTCTCACTCGCAATTTTTGAGTTTTTCCCGCAGTACCCTGGAACACAAGGAAACTGGCTTGAACATCAAGCATAACGCTTGGGGAGATTTACCCTCTACTTCTAGGATTGATAAATGTTAGGAGCAAGGCAAGTCTGCGAACCAAGAATCCCGTCGCCAACAGATGGGAATGTTTATTAATGTTATCCTCAAATTTGAATAACAATGAGCGTAGTTAGCCAATTTATTCTCCAAGCCGATGACGAACTTCGTTATCCCAGTACCGGCGAACTCCAAAGTATCAATGATTTTTTCAAAACGGGAGAACAGCGGGTGCGTATTGCTACTGCGCTGTCAGACAGTGAGAGGAAAATTGTTGAAGAAGCTAGTAAAAAACTCTGGAAAAAACGACCTGATTTTATCTCCCCTGGGGGCAATGCTTACGGCCAGCGCGAACGGGCTTTGTGTCTGCGCGACTACGGCTGGTACTTGCGCCTGATTACCTACGGTATCTTGGCGGGTGACAAGGAGCCGATCGAAAGCATCGGTTTGATTGGCGTTCGGGAAATGTATAATTCTCTGGGCGTTCCTGTTCCTGGCATGGTCGAAGCTATCCGCTGTTTGAAGGAAGCTTCTTTGGCTTTGCTCAATCAGGATGATGCTAAGGAAGCAGCTCCTTATTTTGATTATATCGCTCAGGCAATGTCTTAATTGCTTTTGTGATTGTTTCACGGATGTGGCGGAGCATTCGCGGGTGATTTTTGGGGTGATTTTATCTCGCAATTGCTCGCAAATGTTTCGCTTCTGTTTTTGGCAGGGAAGAGTTGACAGTTGACAGTTGACAGTTGACAGAATCAAAGGCAAGGGTTTGAGGAATTAACAGCGTCCTCACGGTTGGGTGCGGTTGCTAGTGTTAGGAAATCTGCTTGATTTCTGCTAGGAAGCAATGCAGTTTGAGCTTTCCCAGATTTCGAGAATGTCTTGTCTTTCAATGCACATTTGAATTAAAAAGTCAAGTGTTTTTGGGAGAGATTGTTTTTTGAATTTCCGGCTGTCATACTGAATGGATGTT
The DNA here is from genome assembly GCF_036700565.1 of Microcoleus pseudofavosus SVA1_A4. NCBI lineage: Bacteria > Bacillati > Cyanobacteriota > Cyanophyceae > Oscillatoriales > Microcoleaceae > Microcoleus > Microcoleus pseudofavosus. The sequence continues at coordinate 53,507 of NZ_JAUBPE010000046.1, read as the reverse complement.
TTGAGCTGCGAGAGTTCTCCAAGGGTGGGGCAGGTTTGGATATGATGGGCGATCGCATTTTGCCATTCTTCCAGCCTGCGGTACGAGATAAATTGTCCGCCTCTGTCCCGCCGATGCACGAAAACCACGAAAGCCCAGGATTCGACTCGCTTAATTTGATTTTGGCTGATTTTGAGCAGTTGGGCGATCGACCTGACGGTGATGCGGAGCTTTTTCGAGGGTTGGATGCGGCGAAAGAGTGCTGTCATGGCTGTCTATTTACTGTGTTCCAACATCGTAACACAATATTTAAAAGTTGCAAACTTAAAAAGTGAAACTAGAAAGTCAGGCGTGATAGCTTAGCTTTATGCAGATAGGTGATGACTGATGGTTGTAGCAGAAGCTAGGCGAGAAAAAGAATACTTGAGACGGAGATTTACTGATACCGGGCTGCGGCGGTTGGGTAAATTCCTGCGATCGTGGCGGGAAGCTAGGGGGTGGAGCGTTCACGAACTGAGCGAAAAGACCAAGCAGCATGAGGCTCAATTTTATAATCTAGGGGGAGAGCCTTTGCCGAAAGTTTTGGGGGTCAGCATTGCAGGCATTTCGAGAATCGAAAATGGCTATTACAACAAGCCTGCACCCGATCTTTTGTGGCTGTTCCTCGATGTTCTCGAACCAGTTCACCCGGTTGAAAAGCGGTTGGTTACTCTAGAAGACTTACTGTTGATCGGAACTGAATTTTGGAACCCAAACGTCGAGGCGTAGGATTGACTTAATAGTTAAATTGGATCTGTAAAATGCCGGGATTTCTTGACTTTAAGGCTGTCGTCGATCGGGAAAAACTGCGCCCTGTGCGATTTACGGATACGGGACGCGGTAGATTGGGCAAACTTCTGAAAGCAGCTAGAGAGATTCGGGGCTGGTCAATTATTGAAACAGAAATGGTCACAAAAGAATACGAGGCCGCTCTGTTTCGGACAGCAGCAGAGCCTGTACCAAAAGATGTCGGTATTAGTAATGCTACTGTTAGTCGCTACGAACGCGGGAAGTTAGAAAGTTTGGATTGGCGATCGCTCAGTCTGTTATGCTTTGTGCTCAAGCCGATCGATCCGGTGACAGGGAAAGCCCTGGAACCGACAAATGCTTTATATATCGCGTGCGAACATCCCCCATACAATGAGGCTAAGCTCTATGACTAAATTATTTGCAGATAGGTAATGTCAGGACTCTCTAACAAGGCTGTGGTAGACAAAGAGCAGGAATTGCGTCCCGTTCGCTTCACTGAAACGGGGCGGATGCGTTTGGGGAAGATTTTAAAAGCAGCAAGACAGACAACAGGTTGGTCTGTCAGCGAAACAGAGTTCAAAACCAAGGGATATGAAGAGGCGCTGTTCACAGCTACAAATCAACCCGTACCCAAAGATGTGGGTATCAGTGCCGCAACAGTCAACCGTTACGAACGTGGGAAGCTGGATAATTTGGATTGGCGATCGCTCTCTCTGTTATGCTTTGTCCTCAAGCCGATCGATCCGGTGACTGGGGAAGCCCTGGAACCGACAAATGCTTTATATATCGCGTGCGAACATCCCCCATACAACGATGCGAAGCTTTACGATTAGTTGATTGCTGAAATCTGGCTGTATTGTTAATCAGCTTTTTTTGGGCGGGCTAGAAGCCCACCCCACAAGCAAAATATTGAGTTGTTGTGGAACAGGCATCTTGCTTGTTCTTAACAATAGTGCGGGCTAGAAGCCCACCCCACAATCAAAATATTGAGTTGTTGTGGAACAGGCATCTTGCCTGTTCTTAACAATAGCGATCGGGAGTGAGTTATTACCGATCGCCCTTTTGTTTAGCAATTAAAGCTTTAGCTTGCTGCCACAGAGATTCTAACTCTTCTGGGGCATAATCTGACAAAGGTCGATCGCACGCAGCCTCCACCTTCGCAAACCGCTGCACGAAGCGATCGTTTGTTCCTTGCAAAGCAGCCGACGGATCTAAATCGTACCAGCGAGCTAATTGAATCAACACAAACATAATATCTCCCAATTCTGACTGCTGCGCTGCCTTATCCTCGTGTTTGAGAGCGTGTTCAAATTCGGCCATTTCTTCGTGAAATTTATCCCAAACGCCCTCTACACTGTCCCAATCAAAACTCACTTCCGCAGCTTTTTGAGAGATTTTCATCCCGGCGGCGATCGGCGGCAAAGTGCTGGCATAACGGCTCATTTTCGAGGCTAAAGTTGGCGGCTTTTCCGAAGTTGTGCCTTTTTCTGCTGCTTTGATTTTTTCCCAGTTTTCGTTGACTTCATCGACGCTGTTGAGTTCGACATCGCCGAAGACGTGGGGATGGCGCCGAATCAGTTTTTCGGTAATCCCCGCAGCAATTTCGGCGAAGGTAAACTGATTGGATTCGCTGGCAATTTGAGCTTGCAGAATTACCTGTAACAGTAAATCGCCCAATTCTTCAACGATCGCATCTTTATCTCCTTTGCGAATCGCGTCGGCGGTTTCATAAGCTTCTTCGATTATGTGAGGAATTAGAGTTTGCGGAGTTTGGGCCAAATCCCAAGGACATCCGCCGTCTGGCGATCGCAATTTAGCCACAACTTCTATCAGTTCTTCGAGTGCTGCGAGCGATCTACTGTGGGAATTAGACATCGGAATTTACCTTTTAGATTTGCTAGATGTGCGGCTGCGAGGTTTGCGTTTGCGCTTCTTAATGGAGCTTGGCGGTCGTAACTCTTTTAATTCTTGCTTTTTGAATCTTTTGTAAGCAGAGCCGCCCCAATCGCTGAGATAGTGGCTCATGGCGCCGAATTCTAAGCCGACGTACACAGCTAAAAATTCGAGGGGGTGTTTACAGAGCGATCGCCAACAACCTAAAACCACATCCTCCCAAGTCCACCCAGGGGGGCCAATTTTTTCGGCAATTACCAATCCCAGTATCCCAAAAACCGCGATCCAGGTAGTCAGGTAAAAGATTCGCAAAGCAGTGCCAATTAGAGGGCCGTGGGACAGCAAAGAGCGGTGGCGCAGGTTTTTTTGGTATGGGAGCCAAATCAGTTTGAACCATCCCCAGCGCTGATACTGGCAAGAATAGATATCCAAGTCGGGGCCAAACATCAGCCCGCCGAATAAGAAACTGCCGGAAACAAGCAAAGTCAGGTTGCTGCTCTGAGTCTGGCCAAACGTGAGGGCGGCCACAGCGGGCAAACTCCACAGGGTTATTCGATCGTGGGTGCGGCCAGAGGGCATTTAAAGTTTAGGATTTTTTTTTACTTGATCTTTTTGAGTTACTGTGATATGATAAATCCCTGTGAGTGCAATTGGGCGATTAGCTCAGTGGTAGAGCGCCTGCTTTACACGCAGGATGCCGTAGGTTCAAATCCTACATCGCCCATCGGATAACTCAATATCAACAGTTTCAGCCGTTTTTAGCCTTCAAGCCGAGAACGGCTTTAACTTTTGCTGTTGACGGTTGACTGTTGAATTTGGTGACGACTAAATTTAACATTCTGTGGCGGATGTCTCAAAAGTTGGCACGCAATGCTAGAAAATGAATTTATTGATTTTCTTTTTTAGAACCGTGTATATGAAGCCTAAAATAACTAGCCCGATCGCGTGGCAGCAAGCTGAACTGCTCATGCAGCCCGCCATGATCCGAGTGATCGACAACATCCGCAAACAATTAGAAGAGTCAGTCTGGACGGGCACTTATCAAGAAGTGCAGATTCCGATTCCCGGTTATCAACTAATTTTAAAGCTTCAAGGCGAGCAAAGATCCGTCGATATTTGGGAACTTTGCTATCGAGTCTGCTTTGTCAACTACCAGCCCGCCCACACTCCAATCCAAAGCCAAGAAGTTGTAATTGATACTAGCTTGATTGACGATGACACTGGCGATGTAGATTGGAATCGTCTTGATGCCAAAGCCAGCCAATTAATACAAGAAATCTTCGCCAATTTGGGCAAATAGTCAGTTGACAGTTGACAGTTGACAGTTGTCAGTTGACATTTGACATTTGACAGTTGACAGTTGTCAATGATGAGCTTTCCAGCGAACAGCGAACAGCGAACAGTCAACAGCGAACAGTCAACAGCGAACAGTCAACAGCGAACAGTCAACAGTTAAGACTCAACATTTAACAGTCAACAGTCAACAGTCATCACTCAACAGTCATCAGTCAACAGTCAACAGTCAACAGTCAACAGTCAACAGTCAACAGTCAACAGTCAACAAAATCTTATGCTGATTCAAGAATTGCACGACATTCAAGCCGCAGCCGGTGCTACTTTTGCAGAGTTAACAACCAAAGAAATTGTGCCAGTCAGTTTTGGTAACGACGCAGAAGCGATCGCAGCAACGAAACAAGGTGCGGCTTTGTACGATCGCACTCACTGGGGACGCATTCAAATTTCAGACAGCGATCGCCTGCGGTTCTTGCACAATCAAAGCACCAATAACTTCAATATACTCAAACCCGGTCAAGGTTGCGACACCGTTTTCGTGACTTCCACCGCCCGGACGATCGACCTCGCCACCGCTTACGCTACAGAAGATGCCGTACTGCTGCTAGTTTCAGCCAACCGCCGCCGACAATTGCTGGAATTGCTCGATCGCTATATTTTCCCAATGGATCGTGTCGAGTTAACAGATTTAACCGATACAACTGTTGCTTTCAGTTTCCTCGGTCCGCAAGCCACTCAACTATTAGAAAAAATCGGAGTTACCGAACTTGAAAATCAACCTTACGCTACTCACAAATTGATAAAACCCCCCCCTCTTTCCCCCCCTTACCAAGGGGGGGATGAAGGGGGGGTTCGAGTTGCGGTTGGTAGCGGTTTAGCAACTCCCGGATACACGTTAATTGCGCCCGCAAACGGTGCAGCCAAGTTGTGGCATGAATTAGTCAAAGCTGGGGCCGTACCGATGGGCGATCGAGTTTGGCAACAACTGCGAATCGAACAAGGACGCCCCGCCGTAGATTTTGAACTCACAGACGATTACAACCCCCTAGAAGCCCGCCTTTTACACACGATTACCTACGACAAAGGCTGCTACATCGGTCAAGAAACAATTGCCCGGTTGAACACCTACAAAGGAGTCAAACAGCAACTCTGGGGCGTGCAGTTGAACGGTGCGGTTGAACCCGGAACAGCAATTACAATCGGAGAGGAAAAAGTCGGCAAACTCACCAGTTTTACCGAAACCGAATCCGGCTTTTTCGGTCTTGCATACATCCGCACGAAAGCGGGCGGCGAAGGACTGAAAGTGCAAGTAGGAGAAATTGCCGGGGAAGTAGTCAACGTACCTTTTTTAAGTTTGTAGCGGCGCATCAGCGCCCGTTTGAGGCGCTGATGCGCCGCTGCGAACCTTTTTGTTGAGGTTGATTGGGGATAGATGCTTGCAGAATAAATTCACATAAATTCCTATCTTTAGATAGATGTGCAAAAAAACAACAGCAATTATTCTGTATTAAAATCACAAAAAAACAGATTTTTTAAATGAAAAAGTTTACATTGCGCTTAGCTAGGATTTGCCTGCGAGTCGGAATAATCTTTGCTGTATGTACAGCGCTCCTGTTTAGCTCAGAATTAGAATTTTCTGCCCACAAAATGCAAGCGCTCGCTACACCAACCCCTGAAACTAAGTCTTACGAAATTCCCATTCCCGAGCGGCAGCCAACAAGCGAAATAGAGAAGGAGGCGAGGGATGCAGTTGACAATATTCGAGAAAAGCTGAACCTCGACCAACCCATTGCCTCCAGTACCAAAAAATTTATAGAATCTGTAAAAACTAACGTGGGGGAAGCAGTGACGCCGGCATCGAAAGCAGTATAAAAAGCCGCAGATAGAGCTAAATAATTCGATAAAGTCCAGTTTTTAAATATCGTATTCTCAGTCCGCTAGGGCAGACTTTTTTTCTATAATAGCGATTTCAAGAAGCTCCGAATCATCGAAGGGATTCCGATAGCGGTCAATCGATAGGACATGATATTAGCTCCCCGACTTCTTTCAGACCACTGAGATTTGAGCGTGAATGAATTTGATTCAGAAGTCGGGGAGCTGCCGGAAATCATACCTTCCCATCAGCAACGCCTAAAATTTCCCGGACAGACTGAAACAAACTTGCAGTGCTGTATCAGCCACCAGCTACACACAGGACTTTTCAACGCAAGCATTGTTTTTTGGACGCTTGCTACACAACCACCAAACTCTAACTTACTGCTGGTAGCGAAGTATACAGTTGATTGTTGCTATAAGTACCTCTAAAGAATTGTTTGTAGATTCTCCTGAAGACGGAGGATAGCAGCGACCAATAAAAATAACATGACATAGATATCTATTGGGAATCTAAATACAGAATTTAAAAGCAGTCTATTTGCCCCCGATCAGACAGACATTCGACTTACACACTTGCCAAAGTTTAACTGGCAAATGTTAACAAAGTGGCAGTATGTATGTCCCATACTCTTTTGCCTTACTTCAGGTTAATGATTAGTTGAGCTTGGAGACTTAATTAGCTTTACCTGCTTTTTTCTTTTTCTGTTCTACCTGTCAGACCCTAATTACCCTGTGGCAATACCCTTCTTTGTAAATGCCGCAGAGGATTCCAGAATTTTTCCCGCTTTGAAAGATTTGTGCTGATTGTAGGTCATTGGCTACACCAGACTGACCTACTCTTTTTACCTAATTATCCACTTATCCAAAAAGTCTCATGGTTAACTTACTCAGACCGCCCAGTATTTCAAGTTCTCGCCTCGGTACTGTAACGGGTTTGTGGAGAGAACAATCTCTTTACGACAGAAGAGCGCTTAAGACTGGAATCGTCCATTTCGGGCCCGGCCGTTTTTTTCGAGGTCACCTCGCCGACATCATACATAACTATCTTGCACAGAAGGGGTCTCAAGAGCAGAGATGGGGGATTTGTGGAGTTAGTCTCAAGAGCAAAAACACCATTACTAAGTTGAAACCGCAGAGATTCCTTTACACTTTGACCAAACACTCTAGTTGCGCTCAAAATCGCGAAGAAGCGGAAGTTATCGGTTCGATCAGGGAAATAGTTAATGGTAGAGAGAAGTGCGAGTATGTGCTCGAAAAGATGGCATCTGGCTCGGTGCATCTGGTGACTCTGACAATTACTCAAGGAGGCTACCATCTAGACAAGAGTTTTAATCTCGATACAGCGAATCAAGAAATTGCCCAGGATTTCCAAAATCCTGCCACTCCAACAACAGCTATTGGCTTTATCGTAGAGGCGCTGCGCCGGCGACGCGATCGCGCTCTGACTCCCTTCACCACCCTTTCTTGCGACAACCTGCCCAGAAACGGGGATATCCTGCGAAAAGCAGTGCTGGCTTACGCTGATGCGATCGATCCGACTCTTGCAGAATACATCCGGGATAGCGCAACGTTCCCCAATACGGTGGTAGACAGGATTGTGCCTCAAGAACAGGAATCCGACTGTAACTACCCGGTTCGACTGTTGCAGGTACGCGATCGCGCACCCATTGTAACCGAGCCATTTTGGCAGTTTGTCGTGGAAGACAACTTCAGCGGCGATCGCCCCAAGTGGGAAGATACGGGAGTGATTATGACTCGTGACATCACTCCCTTTCTGTATATGAAGTCGAGATTCTTGAATGCAGTACACTCCTTCATAGCCTGTTTAGCGGTAAGAGCCGGTATAAAGTATATGCACGAGGCGATCGCCCTACCGGAATTCGAGTTGTTTGCTCGGCTTCTGATGGACGATATCGCAGCAGCAACACCCGTCCCCCGCTCCATGTGCCAACAATATATGGAGCAGGTGTTACTAAGGCTCAGTAACGAGGATCTTCCCGATACTACTGAGAGAATTTCTTCAGAAACAGCGAGGAAAGTAGGCAAGTATATATTTCCGATCGTTGAGGATGCTTATAACCGAAAAGTCTGCATCAAGCGGATTGTACTTCCCGTTGCAGCGTGGTTGCTGGCAGTCAGAGAGGGAGCAAGCGAATCTGGTCAACATTATCATGCCAAGGATACCGAAAGCGCAATTACAGCGATTCAAGCAGGCGCATCGCTCGGCCAGATTCTAGGATTGGAGAATTGTCAACAGACAGAGGTAGTAGATCGTGAATGCCACCAAGCAATGCTCGATCTCCAGACCTACGGGCTATTAGCTACACTTAAGAATTACAGTGAGGGACATCTTTTAAATGAAACAGTTTCAGCATCATAAGATGATACTTTTCGATCATGACGGAACTGTGGTTGATAGTGAAACCATAGCACTTAAGAGCGCGTGGAAGCTGACAAATGAAGTGGCGATCGAGTTCCCTAGCCATCGGCGCTATAACCTTGAGGAGTTTGTCAAAAGCTTCGCCGGGAAACCTTACAGGGAAATACTCAAGAAGCTCTACGCAGACTCCTCAAACAGTCTTAACGATCGCGATATTGACCGGCTAGTGGCTGAAGAAGAAAAAAGAGCGATCGAACGGCTTAGTGTAGAGGCAAAACCGACAGAAGGCACGCCCGAAGTGCTCTCTTACCTGCGCGATGGCGGATTTGAATACGCGCTAGTAAGTAACAGCAGCTTGCAGCGTCTGAGTGCTTGCCTGACTGCTGCTGCTTTAACCGACTATTTCCCCAGCCAGCAGGTATTTAGCGCTCACGACTCTCTCCCTGCGGCGCGCCCCAAACCGCTTCCCGACATCTACCTGCACGCAGCGAAGTGTTTGGATGCTGATGTTTCCGGTTGCGTGGCAGTTGAAGATTCTCTCAGCGGGGTAAAAGCTGCCGTTGCCGCTGGAATTGGGCAGATTATCGGTTATGTAGGGGGAACTCATATCAGCGAAGACGAACGAAGCAGCCGTGCAGATGCTCTTGTGTCGGCTGGTGCCGGACAAGTTATCGATCGGATGCAGGATCTAATCGGATTATTATGAACAGCAATATCGGCACAGGCTCAACAATCAAGCTGAATCAAGCATCCCTGTCTCGTTTACCTGGAAACGTGCGCGTACCCAAGTACGATCGCACTCAAATTACTAATGGAATTGTGCATATTGGAGTAGGTGGATTTCACCGATCGCACCAAGCACTTTATCTCGATAATTATTTCCATCAGCATCCTAGTAGTGACTGGGGAATCTGCGGTGTGGGATTGCTCGATTATGACTACGATCGGCGGATGCGGGATGCGCTGCTGTCCCAAGATTGTTTGTATACCTTAGTTGAGCGATCGCAAGAGGGCGATCGCGCTCGCATCATCGGTTCGATCGCTCGCTACCTGTTTGCACCAGACAATCGTCAAGCAGTCATTGAAGCACTAGCAGATCCCAAATGCCGAATTGTAACTCTCACGATCACAGAAAGCGGCTACTACTACATTGAAGGCAGCGGCGAATTTGATGTCAACCATCCAACAATTCAGCACGATTTGCAGCATCCCGACCAACCAATCGGAACCTACGGTTATTTAACAGTTGCACTCGCACAGCGACGCGAACGGGGGTTAGCACCCTTTACAGTTCTGTCCTGCGACAACTTGCTGGGTAACGGCGACATGGTGCGGAAAATGCTGACGACATTTGCCCAAATGCGCGATCGAGAGTTAGCAGCTTGGATTGACCAAAACGTTGCCTTTCCCAACTGCATGGTCGATCGCATTACTCCCCTCACAACTCCCCAAGATATCAAAATGGTGGCAGATCAATTTGGAATTGATGATGCCTTTCCAGGCGTTGCAGAGCCTTATCTCCAGTGGGTAATCGAAGATAGCTTTTGTGCAGGCAGACCAAATTGGGAAACCGTTGGCGTACAGATGACTGACGATGTTCATCCCTACGAGATGATGAAAATTCGACTGCTCAATGCCAGTCATATGCTGATCGGCTATCTCGGTTCTTTGGCAGGTTATACCTACGTTTGTGAAGTGATGGCAGATCCCTTGTTTGTGCAAGCAGTCGCTAACTTGATGGACGAAGTGACGCCAACACTGCAACCAGTTCCTGGGATTGATTTAGAGGATTATAAAAAGACTTTAATTGAACGTTTTTCCAATCCCAAAATTCGCGATCAACTGCCGCGTTTGTGTCTGAGTGGATCGGCCAAAATTCCCAAGTTTGTGTTGGGTTCGCTCCGGGATAAATTACAGCTTGGAGGTGCGATCGATTACCTAAGTTTGACGGTTGCTGCTTGGTGTCGCTATCTCAGCAGTCACGATCCACAAGGGCAACCGATCGCCATTGATGACCCATTAGCAGATATCCTCACTCAAAAAGCCCGTTTAGGTAAAACAGATCCCACACCATTACTCAGCATCTTTGAGATTTTTGGAGATTTAGGAGAGTCGCCGCGTTTCGTCGAGACTGTTGCTGACAAGTTGAGCAGTTTGGATGAGTTTGGTGCTAAAGAAACACTCGTGCGATTCTCGTAGGCACAGTAAGGAGCCGCGCCAAAATAACTTACCGATTTAAGTTGTGTGAGGGGCAATTGAATAGTTCCATAGAGACGGTGTTAGACCGCACTAATTCAGTATAATTCCTGAATTGGCACCAGTTAGACCGCAAATGTGCAGGATAATACCTACGATTAGAGGTCAAAGACCGCTTTCTGTGCGGCATGACCTCTGGATTTTCGGGAGTTAAACCGCAATGAAAGCGGTTTAGTATGCCTAATAAAGGTGCTAAACCACTAGATGCAGCTTAATAGATAGTTCGGCGGCAATTTAAAAAAGGACAACTAAAATGAAAATTTGTGTAGCACAGACGAGACCTATCAAAGGTGACATTCAAAGTAATATTGACAATCACAAAAAATTAATATATCTAGCAGTTCTCAATGGAGCAGACATAGTTATTTTCCCTGAATTATCACTAACGGGTTACGAACCGGAACTATCAAAAGAATTGGCGACTAATCAAGAGGATAGTAGGTTTGACGATTTCCAAATGATTGCCGATACCAAGCAGATAACTATTGGAGTTGGAGTACCAACAAAAAATAATCTAGGCATCTGCATTAGTATGATTCTTTTTCAGCCGCACAAAGCAAGGCAGACGTATTCAAAAAAGTATTTACACTCTGATGAAGAAGATTTTTTTATCAGCGGATCGAATTATACAGGTTTAATAGCTAACAATACCCATATTGCACTTGCAATTTGTTATGAGTTGTCAGTTCCAGAACATTCGGAGAATGCATTTAAAAGTGGAGCCGAATTTTATATAGCAAGTGTGGCTAAATTGGTAAATCAAGTTGACAAAGCCATTGAAACATTATCTGACATTGCAACTAAATATTCAATTACAGTATTGATGTCAAACTGTGTCGGAAAATCTGAGGGGATGGAATGTGGAGGGAGAACATCAATTTGGAATAACAAAGGCTTATTGGTAGGACAAATTGATGACACAAGTGAAGGGATAATAATCATCGACACTGACACACAAGAACTTATAAAAAAAACCCTATAAAAAGTAATAATACTGTTGCTTTATTAAGCAACAAATTTAATTTGGGATTTTTAACTTTTAAGTATTTGAGGATTAACCTAATGCTGCTTGGCATTGATTTAGGAACAGGCTCTGCTAAGGCATTGCTCTTAGAAACAGACGGAACCGCTATCGGTGAAGCGTCAAGCTCGTATTCTGTTCGTGCACCCCATCCAGGATGGGCTGAGTCTGAGCCAGGAGATTGGTGGTTAGCTGTTGGCGAAGCTGTTAGGAAAACAGTAGGAAATCGCGCTAGCCAAGTACAGGCGATCGCACTTTCAGGGCAAATGCACGGTGTTGTCCTAGCTTCGGAGTCTGGTCAGCCCCTGCGTCCTGCTATCCTTTGGGCAGATACTCGCAGTAGTACCGCGCTTAGTGCTTATCATGCCCTCGATGCCGCTATTTTAGAGCGCTTGGGCAACCCGATTACGGCGGGAATGGCGGGCCCAACTTTGCTGTGGCTGCGAGAACACGAGGCTGCTGTCTATACCGAAGCGCGTTGGGCACTTCAGCCCAAAGATTGGCTGCGGTTGCGGATGACTGGAGAAGTCGCAACAGAACCCTCTGACGCTAGCGGTACTTTGCTTTACGATGTTGTGTCGGACGAATGGGCCACTGAGGCAATAAGAGCGCTGAATCTGCGTTGCGATCTGTTCCCCAAAATTATCCCCTCTAGTGCGATCGCAGGCTACCTGACAACTGATGCTTCCGAGCATCTTGGCTTAAAATTTGGCTTGCCCGTTATCGCTGGTGCTGCGGATACAGCAGCGGCGGCAATTGGCAACGGATTGCTAGAGCCTGGATTAGTGCAACTAACGATCGGTACAGGCGCTCAGATCGTTACACCTCGATCGCAACCAATTATCGATCCTCACGGTCGTACACATCTCTATCGATCCGCCGTACCCAATCAGTGGTACACCCTTGCAGCAATGCAAAATGCCGGGTTAGCCCTGGAGTGGGTGCGATGTATCCTCGGCTTGAGCTGGCAGCAAGTTTATACTAAAGCGTTTTCTGTCCCCCCAGGATGCGAAGGCTTGACATTTTTGCCGTACCTCACGGGCGAGCGAACTCCACACCTTGACCCCCATGTACGCGGCGCATGGGTGGGGCTTGGGCTGCATCACACGCAGGCGCACTTGATGCGATCGGCTTTAGAGGGAGTTGCTTTTGCCTTGCGACAAGGTTTTGAGGCGCTTGAGGCGACAGGTATTAAAGCGACACAACTGCGTTTAGCGGGCGGTGGAACGCAAGAAATGCTTTGGCAACAATTACTGACTGATGTATTGAGAATACCCCTCTATGCAACCACTGTTGCTGCTGCTTCCGCGCGCGGTGCTGCTCTCTTGGCTGGTATAGGAATTGGCGTATACGCAGATGCTAATGAGACGATCGAACTAACAGCTAAACCAACGCTTGCTGCAACTGCGCGATCGGTCGATCCAGCCCTAGAAGAGGCTTGGATGCGATATCAATCCCTTTATCCGCGACTTAAAAAAATCTGAGAGGAGTTATGCCTTAAGGAGGAAGCACTAGAAACTATCTACCAATTAATCTTAAGCTAACAATGTTTAATATTCAGTTAAATAGAATCAGTAAGTTTTCTAACAAAATAGGTAGATTTTACATGAATATAGTAGGTGGAATCAAGCTCCCCAAATCTGTCGCGACTTCGGCTTTATACGTACAGTGCAATGAAGCGGCATCTATAAACTACCAGGAAGATGACAAAAAAGTTGTCCTGCGTCAGGGGGGTATTGTATCCTCAAGTTCTTACTTTAATTCATTTTACGAGAAGTATTATACTAAATATACAACTATTAGGTCTATCTACTATGTGCTGAAACTTGAAGGCGATTTTAAAGTTTCTGTTTGCCGAGAAGTTAATGGAAAAAACAACAGAGAAGTTATTGGCGAACATAACTTTGAAAACTGTCAATTTTCAGAGCCTGTCAAAATTCCCCCAATAAATCTGCTCGATAATGAAAACGCTGGCAGAATATATTTTGAAATAACCTGTTCTAGCGAACGGGGTGCTTTTAAAGAGGCGTGGATAGCAACGGATGAAAATAAAATCCGAGAAGTATCGCTAGCAATTACCATTTGCACCTACAAAAAAGAGGATTTTATAAAAAATACCTTAGCTGCGATTTTTCAAAATGAATTACTGCAAACTAAGGACTTCAAATTATTTGTTGTTGATAATGGTAGAACTTTAAACGAAGCTGATTTCACACATCCAAAGCTGAAACTGGTTCCCAATATAAATGCGGGTGGAAGCGGTGGTTTTACTAGAGGGTTAGTTGAATCTTTAGAGGAGAACGTCTACTCTCATTTTTTGCTGATGGATGATGATATAGAGCTAGAAAGTGAATGTATTTATAGGTTGTTTGCTTTGCATGAGTACGCCAAGACAGATTTTGCAGTAGCTGGCGGACTGCTCGATCTGCAGAATAAGCATATGCTGTATGAAGCAGGGGCATCGTACAACGCCTATTCTAAAAATAGAGGATTTGGACCTGGGTCATTAACTGCTTTAAATTATAATATCGATCTACGCAGTTCTAGTTCTCTCAACAAGTTATTGGTTGAAGAAAATATCGATTATGGCGGATTTTGGTTTTTCTCTTTTTCTAAGGAACTTGTTGAACAAATTCAATTGCCGCTGCCTTTCTTTATCAAAATAGATGATGTAGAGTTTGGTTTGAGAATAAAAGAGCTGGGCAAGAACATTGTAGCTTTTCCCTCACTGGCGGTGTGGCATCTACCAGCTTCTGCCAAAAATTTAAATTGGGAAACTTATTATTACACTCGCAACGATCTAGCCGCTTACGCTATTCACTATTCCCTCAAATATACGGATGCAGTAAAGCATCTGACAAAAGTCATAATTCGGGCTTTAGCAACATTTGATTGCGATCGGGCGCTGGTGGCCGTACAAGCTTTTGAAGACTATATGAAAGGCCCAGATTTTCTCAAAAATACAGACCCAGAAACCTTCCACTCAAGCATTCTCAAGCTGAGTAAAAGCTATAGCAATCAACAGCAAGTAGATAAATTAGCTGGTGTTAAACTTTTGACTAGGTGGTTTAAAGTTGCGGCTCAAAGTCGCAGTGAATGGTCATCGGTAAGTACGCAATGGAAAAGTGCTTCAAAGGAGATTACATCTACTATATTTTGGCGGCAATACCTTGGGCTAAAGAACTAGGATTGAAAGCCTTCATCGGTTGATGGCCGACAGCTTCGATCGCCAGCAACTCAACTATTCACAGCAAAAGCGCCTTGGGATTAATTGCGGTAAGCTGTTCTGCATTTAAATTGTATAGCATATTCCATTTATATGTGGTACACACAATCTTCTAGCAAGTAAGGTGCGTCGCCATCAAAAATCTGCAAGTTTTATCCCAGATATCGCAGCGACGCACCCTACAGTTCACTTCGTTTTTATAGGGGCAATCCCACGCCCGGTTGCCCCGGTTTCAACCGCCGAATCATAGAGGGGGTAACAAGGTCGGACACGATCTCAGATGGAACTTAGATATTGCACCATTGTCAATAATCCTTTTATGAACAGGCAAGATGCCTGTTCCACAAGAAAATTTATCTCTTGTGGAACGGGCATCTTGCCCGTTCTTGAGAATGGTGCAAGATATCAGATGGAAGCAACTTGAGTTAAATGATTACATATTCTTCGGTAAATCCAGTTTTACTAACTTGTGGTTCAGCTTCTACAGGGTCGCTATAATGAGTATTAATGTGTGCGATCAAAGCTTCCCGATAAGCTTGGAGATGGGAGTTAAGCGATGCTACATCCTGTTGCTGCGCCACATAACTTTTGTCGGTTCTAAATAAACCTGATTCTTTCACAAAAGCCATATCTATTTGCCACAAAGCTCCATCCAGCAGGCGGTATCCCAAGTCTACAATATCGTAGGCGGCGAATCCTTGGGATTTCATAAAATGAATTATATCATAGATTTGACCGAACAAAGTAACTTCGACAATTACATATTCTGTCTGCTGCAAAATCCCAGTAGCGCCTGCTAAAACATCTAATTCGTTTCCGTCTACATCGACTTTAATTAAATACGGGCCTGGCAAATTTCTTTCGCGGCATATTTCATCCAGCGTAATTGCTCGTATGTTCCTCAAGTAGGGATTGCTGCTGTCAGCATTGACACCTTGGGAAGCAGAAGAGTGTATCAAACCGGGGCTGACACTGAGGGTGAAAATTCCCGATGCTTTGGTAGCAGCGGCAATGATGTATTCTGCGCTTTTGAGCTGGCGGCAAATTTTGGCGAGGTAGGGTTCGTTTTCGGCGATGGGTTCAATTAACAAATGTCGCGCATCGGGGAAAGTTTCGTAAAGGTCAAAAGTTCCCAATGCCGCACCGACATCAATCACAGTTTTAGGTTCAAAACCTAATCTTTTTGCCGCCCGGAGGCTGCCTGACATAGTGTTTCTGGGAATTTCTCTTTGTTGTTGGTTATTCATATTTATCCTGATTTCAAGAAGGCGATCCTCTTCTGCAAGCTTCGCTAACGCGCTTGACCTACCTGTGCGGGTAAGGTGCGCGCTGCACACCCTACAGATAGAATTTTTGCGTAATTCTTGTCCTTATTTCGCCGACTTCTGCGATTTGTTTTCCGGTTCTACAGATTGCAAAGCTTCGTCGAGAATTGCCCGCGCCACCTCGGCTTTGCCCCTAGCATCTCGATAGCGGACGTTAGCTTGAGCGAAGTTTTTCAGAACCTTAAAACCGTCTTTGAGACTGGCAATTTCCTCGGCCGTCACAGCCTCATCTGTAAACAAAATGTCGATCGCCGCCCGGATTTTGAGGGCTTCTTCGCGGGATTCCATGACTTTCAATTTGAGACTTGCCAAATTGCTCAAAATCTGTACGGCTTCAGTAATCGCGTCCTCGCCGTCTGACGCAGCATCTTCGATATCCTTAACTTCAACAAACTGCTTGGGCCCAAATCCCTCCACGAGTTCCGTAGGCAGCTTGCCCTCATCCATGAGTTCCATCAGCCGATCCATCGCTTCTTCGCGGGCTTTGGCTGAATCTTTCCCTTTGACAGTTAAAATAATTTCGGGGCTTTGAGGAAGTGTATAGCGAACCATATTTTGACAGCCTGTGCGCGAAAACAATTGAATGATATTTTATCTTTATTCGATCGCCAGTTGCAGCTATCAATCCGCTCAATTACCAACCGCTTGCCAAAACTTGACACATATACACTCAAAAGGAACCCTCGACAATGAAAGATAAATTTCTTAACTTGCTCAACTTGATTCTAGTAGCTGATGTATTTTTCGTTTTTGCCAGTTTTGCGTGGTTTGCGATCGCAGTTGCGGGTCGATCGACCGGGGTGAATCTCGGTTTTGATTTGTGGTACAGTCTCTGGCAGCCCGTATTTAATCCCGCCCTCGGAATTCTTATGGGCGGTGCTATTCTCAGCGGTATAATTAACCAAGTTTCTAAACGCCTCAATCCGAAGTAAAATTGATGTTTTGTGGCAGACAGTGATTGGCGATGCTACTTAGTTGGCGATCGAACTTGTAGGGTGCGTCAGAGATGAGGCACTAAATTAGGTCGATCGAGCTTGAAAATAAATAAGTAGTCAAAAGCGAGTGAAACGCTCCCCGAAGGAGCGATATCTTATGAAAGCCATCACAAAAGTTATGATAGCTTTACATTCTGTTACAGGGTAAAGTTTATTTTCGCCTACCTATTTTACGTCGAAAATAAGGATTGGACGATCGGGCTCTAAAAATATCAACTCATGTTCTGAGTAACAAAAGTCGGACATTAATTATGGGAGAACAAAAATGTATCGGTATCCTCACCAGCGGAGGTGACTGTGCAGGCTTAAACGCAGTTATTCGAGCCGTTGTCCACCGCGCAACGGGAACTTACAGTTGGAAAGTGATGGGGATTCGTCAAGCCACCAACGGATTGATGAGTCGTCCCCCTCAAGCAATTCCCTTGGATATTGAGAAAGTAGACTCGTGGCTCACCGTTGGCGGTACGATGCTAGGCACGACAAATAAGGGCAACCCTTTTGCTTTCCCGATGCCTGATGGGAGTCTACGCGATCGTTCTGAGGACATTATCGAAGGCTATCATCAACTAGGTTTGGATGCTTTAATTGGCATTGGTGGCGACGGCAGTCTCGCCATTCTCAGGAAAATTGCTCAACACGGCAATTTGAATTTAGTTGCTATTCCTAAAACTATAGATAATGATGTCGGAATTACCGAGCGTTCCATCGGTTTTGATACTGCTGTCAATATTGCCACTGAAGCACTCGATCGCTTGCATTTTACTGCGGCAAGTCACAGTCGCGTCATGATTGTTGAAGTCATGGGACGCGACGCCGGACATATTGCGATCAGTGCCGGAATTGCTGGGGGAGCTGATATAATTCTGATTCCCGAAATTCCTTACAAAATTTCCCAAATTTGTGCCCAAATCCAAGATCGCCAAGACCGGGGAAAAAACTACTGTTTAATTATAGTAGCGGAGGCAGTTCGCACTGAAGCAGGCGAGTTAGTAATGCACACAAATCGCTTAGGTCAAAGTCGATTAGGCGGAATTGGTCAGTATTTAGCTGATACAATCTCTGAGTGCAGCGGTGCAGAAACTCGCGTCACTGTTTTGGGACATATTCAACGCGGAGGAACTCCTTCATCGCTAGAAAGATTAATTGCTTCTGCTTTTGGCGTCGCAGCAGTTGATTTGATTGCCGAAGAGAAATACGACTGCATGGTATCTTGGCAAAAGCGCGAAGTTGTGAGCGTTCCGCTGGAAGATGCGATCGCCAAATACCGACCTGTAGACTTCAATGGTACTCTGGTTAAAACGGCCCGCGGTTTAGGGATTTGTCTGGGAGATTAAACAATTACCCGTCCGATTTCTCAAAGATTTAGTCCGGGACGCCCTCAAAACCAATAAACCGGGTTTGTCAACCGAGACTGAGAGTTTTAAGCCAGTGTATTGTCGTAAAAAAACCAAGCTGATGACCGTCCGTGCTTCCAGGACTAAGATTAACCTGGAAGCAGCACCGGAATGATATAGAGGACACGGCAGTGCCGTGTCCCTACAATCGATCGCGGTAGGGAAACGGCACTGCCGTGTCCTCCGTTTATATCATTCCGATGAAGATCCCAATTGATATCAACTATTTAGTGTAACTTGCAATCAGTTCCGAGCGAGTATCGACCCAGAGTGCGATCGCGCTCGGAACTACAAAATACCGCAACAAGTGGAAAGGTGAGAAATTGACACCATTTACTACACAAATTAGAGTGCGACATTATGAAATGGATGCTCTCGGTCACGTAAATAATGCTGTTTACCAGCATTATTTAGAACACGCTGCGATCGAACATTTAGAACATTTGGGATTTACACTCGATCGCTACCGGGAATTGGGCGGCGTTTTTGTAATGCGGCGGATAGAAATTGACTATTTGCGATCGGCAGCCGCGGGCGATCGACTGGAGATATCCACTTGGATCGAACAAATGCGCGGCCCGCGTGCTGTGCGCCGCTACGAAATTCGCTTAGCTGGAAATGACGAAAAATTGTTAAAAGCAGAGGCGCTTTGGGTTTGGGTTGAAGTTACTACCATGCGCCCGCGAGCAATTCCCAAAGAAATAATTGATGTTTTTCAATCGCAGTTTCAAGCATTACCAACACCCACAAAAAATTAACTCTTATATTTAAAAAGTGCTGTAAAAATCTCCCCGTTTGTAGTGAGGGCTTGGGCCCGATATTCCCCGTTTGTAGAAGTACAAAAAGTTGATGTTCGCCAGGGCCGCAAATCCCGATCGCAAAAAGTCGGATTGCCCGCCTGCCAGTTTGGAGGCCGCAGAGGTACGATGGAATATAGGGAGGGATGCCAAGCCCGGTAAGGTTAAGCTTGGTGACAATACCCACAGGAAGGAAAAAATGACACTTAACTTGCGGCGACCGATTTTAATTGGCGGAATAGGACTTTCAGCAGCGCTGTGGCTGCTGGAAACTTTACAGCATTCGGGCTCAGAAATGGGCGAAACGGCACTCATCGGCTTGGCGGCTGCCGGTGCGGGGTATTGGTGGTGGAAACAACAATCCCCCAAACTCGAACTCGCACTCCCAGACCCCCTAGCCAACAGGGAAGCAGCCGAAAAAGCGATCGCGGCGGCCGAAGCCACAATTAATTTGCTGGCTTCAGAAGCTCAAAAATCGCCAGATCCGGCTAATCTAACAGCAAAGCTCGATCGGCTCAGGGCCGAATTAGACAGACAAGATTTGCGGATTACCGTCACAGGCGGCAAAGCTGTCGGCAAAACTGCCTTAATTCAAGTTTTAAGTTCTAATTGGGCATCTCAACACCCGCAAAAGCTGAGTTTCCCAGAAACAGCACCGCTGTTTGCTAATACAAATGCCGATGCCCAAATCGGCGGTGATTTAGTGCTGTTTGTGACAGCGGGCGATATCACAGATTCCGAATTTAAAACATTATCTCAGCTAGCGTCCGCAGGTCAGCGCGTGCTGCTAATCTGGAACAAACTAGACCAATATTTGCCAGAACAGCAGTCGCAGGTTTTGCACTCTTTGCAGCAGAAAATGCAAGGAATATTGGGGACAGAAAATATAATTGCGATCGCCGCTTCTCCCAATTCTATTAAAGTGCGGCAGCACCAAGCTGACGGCACTGTTCAAGAACGGATCGAAAATCAAGTCTCTCAACTCGACGCGCTGACGGCAAGATTGACTAAAATCTTAACGGAAGAACGGCAACAGTTGGTCTGGGCGAGTGCAGTGCGCGAAGCTGCAAGTATCAAATTAGAGGCGAAAACCTTCTTAAATGCAGTCAGGCGCGATCGGGCAATTCCGATTATCGAACAATATCAGTACATCGCCGCCGCCGCCGTCTTTGCTAACCCAGTTCCCGCTTTAGACTTGCTAGCAACAACCGCCATCAGCACCCAACTCGTAATCGACCTTGGCGCTATCTACCAGCAAAAGTTTTCCTTAGACCAAGCTAAGACAGTAGCCGCAACTTTGGCCAATCAAATGTTCAAATTGGGATTAGTAGAACTGTCTACTCAAACTATTACTGGACTGCTTAAAAGCAATGCCGTCACCTATGTAGCAGGAGGCGCGGTGCAGGGAATTAGTGCAGCATATTTTACCAGAATAGCAGGATTGAGTTTAATTGAATATTTCCAAAGTCAAGAACTGGAAAATGCTGCAATAGGCATTCTAAATATCCACCAGTTGACTAAAACTTTGCAAACAGTATTTACGCAAAATCAGCAAGTTTCCTTCTTGCAATCTTTCATCAACCAAGTGGCGAGTCGCCTTTCATCTCAGGTATCTGGGCCTGAAACCGTTAAGTCGGCGGTCAATTAAGTAAAATAAAGGAACAGGCTCTTGGGCCTGTTCCACAAGACAGTTTTTTTTGTTGTGGAACGGGCAAGATGCCCGTTCCCGGCAGATCCGGGGAACCAGTTAATATTTTCCTTCTTCCTTCTATTATACAATCAAAGAAAGTTTGCACGATGATACAAACTCAACCAAAAATACTAACCTTTGAACAATTTCTAGAAGACAAACCCGAGAACAAATCCTACGAACTTCACGACGGGGTAATGGTTGAAATGCAGCCAACAGGAGAACACGAAGATATCACAGCATACCTTGTTCAAGAATTTACGCTGCTCTATACCCAACTGCAACTTCCATACCGCATTCCCTCGAAAGCGCTAGTTAAGCCACCAGCTA
The DNA here is from genome assembly GCF_036700565.1 of Microcoleus pseudofavosus SVA1_A4. NCBI lineage: Bacteria > Bacillati > Cyanobacteriota > Cyanophyceae > Oscillatoriales > Microcoleaceae > Microcoleus > Microcoleus pseudofavosus. Next base: position 32,264 of record NZ_JAUBPE010000046.1, on the reverse strand, counting down.
AAGATACAGGATATATCCCTGATGTTTTGTTATTAAACCGTCAGGCTTTAGCATCCGAACCCCTATGGTTGAAGTCAGCAACAATAACCCAAGGAACCTCTATCCCGCTACTTGTTGAAGTTGTCAGTACCAACTGGCGCGACGATTATCTAAAAAAGTTGGCAGATTACGAAATGATGGGAATTCTCGAATATTGGATTGCGGATTATGCTGCATTCGGCGGAATACGTCATATTGGCGACCCCAAAGAACCCACCCTCTCGGTTTGCCAGCTTGTGGACGGAGAGTATAGGATTAGACAGTTCAGAGGGAGCGATCGCATTATTTCACCTACATTTCCCAATATGGAGCTCAACGTTGAGCAAATTTTCCGAGGCGGAGCCTAGTTTTAGGGAAAAGAACAGGCAAGATTCCTGTTCCACAAAAATTTTTTGTTACTGTGGAAAGAACAGGCAAGATTCCTGTTCCACAAAAATTTTTTGTTATTGTGGAACGGGCATCTTGCCCGTTCAATATTTTTTGGAAAACTCACAACTAAAAAGTTATAAATTTATAAAAAATTGTATTAAAATAAGAAATAGAATTTATAATTCGACGCTAAATTATACTTGCTTAAAAAAGCCGATCACCAATGGCTGACAATTCCATTCAAGAAAATCGTTTATCCCTAGCCCGCGCCAGTTTGCGCCAATCCCTGGCGCGCTATTCCCACCTGCGCCAAGGCAAAAAAAACTCTAACAATACAGAATTAGAAGCAACCCTGCAAAATCAGTTAGATATCCTAACCTCCACCTCGGAAAAACTCGACCACAACGTCATTCGCATTGCTACTTTCGGCCTAGTCAGCCGCGGCAAATCAGCCGTATTAAACGCGCTTTTAGGTCAAAAAATCCTGCAAACAGGCCCTCTCAACGGCGTGACTCAGTGGCCGCGTTCCGTGCGCTGGACAATTCCTTATCTTCCCGTCGCAGAAGACAGAGAAAAAATCCAAGTAGAATTAATTGATACTCCCGGACTTGATGAAGTTGGCGGCGAAGTGCGCGGCGAAATGGCGAAACAAGTAACTCGCCAAGCCGACTTAATTCTGTTTGTTGTTGCAGGCGATATCACCCGCACAGAATATCAAGCACTGTGCGAATTGCAAACAGCTCAAAAACCGCTGATTTTAGTTTTTAATAAAATTGACCTGTATCCAGAATTAGACAGAAAAGCTATTTACCAAAGTTTGCAAGCGCTGGGAAATTCTGAAGAGTTAGCAGCCGCTGCGGTAACAGAGGAAACAGATAGCGAAAATTTGTCCGATCGCCCAAACAACCCATCTCATAAATCTACTGCAAAATCACCGCTTAAAACTGCCAAATCTTTAGAAATAGTCATGGTAGCCGCCGAACCCGCGCCGGTGCAAATACGGGTGGAATGGTCAGACGGAAGAGTAACCAACGAATGGGAATCGCCGCCCGCGCAGATAGACGAACTAAAACACATAATTTTGACAATTCTTAACAGAGAAGGTCGATCGCTCCTCGCCCTCAATGCTTTAGTTGAAGCTAGAGATGCCGAAGCAAACATTGCCCGTCAAGTTCTCAAATTGCGACACACAGAAGCCGAAGATTTAATCTGGCAATTTGCAAAATATAAAGCTTTGGCTGTGGGTTTAAATCCGGTGGCATTCTTGGATGTAATGGGAGCAACTGTCGCAGATTTAGCCTTAATTCGCTCTTTATCCAGACTTTACGGTTTACCCATGACTGGTTACGAAGCCGGGAAACTTTGGCAGACTATTTTCTCCAGTGCTGGCGGCGTACTTTTGGGAGAATTAGGTAGCAGTTTCCTGTTGGGATTCGGCAAAAGTGCTGCCGTTGCTGCTCCGCAAATCGGCTTTTCTACTTTTGCCGGAGTCGCTGTCACTCAAGCTAGTTTAGCAGCTTACGGAACCTACGCTGTCGGTCGCGCCGCCCAAGTTTATTTAGAAAAAGGCTGCACCTGGGGCCCCCTGGGACAAGATACGGTAATTCAAGAAATTCTCGCCACCATCGAGCGAAATACAATTATCGATCGCTTGCAGCAAGAGTTTAAAATATGACACAAACAACAGCCATTACTGAAATCATCCAAACTTTAGCAGATGTTGAATCTCGATTCAATATTACGCGAACTGAATCCGAGGGATTTTTCCCTGAATGGTATGCAGATTTACCCGAAATTACAGAAGTCGATAAAGCCGCTCTCAATTTAATTCGGCGGCGATATCTTTATCATTTAAATGATGGAAGCCTTACAGAAGGAACAGTCACGCTAATCATGGGTTCGCCTCTATTGGAACGAGCGGGTTTTTACGATCCACCTTTTAAAATGACTGCTAAAAAATCTGTACAAATTGTTTTAGATGACGAGGATGATGAAGTAGAAACTCTCAAGGGACGGATTGATGTTTTAGTGATGCAAAATCAGTTTTGGGTGACACTCTTAGAGTCGAAGCGCACCACCATTTCAGTAATGTCTGCACTTCCCCAAACACTAGCATACATGACCGCCAATCCCCGCAAGGATAGACCGAGTTTTGCTGCCATGACAAATGGCAGTGAAATTGTATTCGTCAAGCTAGACTTTCAGAATCCACCTAAATATGACTTATCAAGAATCTTTTCACCTGTTCCTCTAATGAATGAACTTTATACGGTTCTTCAAGTCTTGAGAAAAATTGGTCAACTGATATCAATTCCGGTGGCACCGGAATGACATAAACGGAGGACACGGCAGTGCCGTTTCCCTACCGCGATTAATTGTAGGGACACGGCAATGCCGTGTCCTGATTGTGGGTAATATTAATTCCGATGCTACCTGATTTGATATGATTCCCAATTCTTCAATCTAAAATCTAAAATCTAAAATCTAAAATCTAAAATCGAATTACCGTCTCGCGATGCTAACACCTTCCCTAAAATGAGCGATCGTTGCAATTACCGCTATAGAAAAGTAAAATATTCTAATCAGCCAAAAACAAACCCGCATTGACCAAGAAACAATAGTCGGAGCAATACCTGTGAACTGTACAAATCTGGAATTAACTTTTTTTTCAAAACTGTCGAGGTCTTTCATCTCAGATTGTTTCGTCGGAATAACCGGAAACTGACCAGTATATACGTAATAACCGATAAAACCACGCAATCCTACCTTTCTATTCAAAAAAGAGTTAGTTAATGTTGCAGTTTCTGAAGGCGATAAGTTATCCGATTCTCCTACTTTTTCCAGCCAAGAATTATATCTGATGGCTGGCGTAATCATGAAAACTAAGGGAACTATAACTATCAACAAAGCCGCACTAATTTTGCGGCCGTATTTAGGGTGTAGAAGATTGGTCGCCACACCCACTCCCATACCGATAAATGCAAATATCAATATATTTAACAGTTCAATAATTTCGATGCCTCTCAACAAATCGCCGATAATCAGAATTGTATATAATAATTTGTCTGCCAGTAGCAAAGCTGCCCATTTGATGACAATTGAAACGCCTACAATAGTAGCTACAATCGCCACATACCCGATGGCACCTAGAACGTACAGTAAAATAGAACCGACTTGTTTTAATGATTGCATGGAATTATTCACTCTTGTGAAAGTTGAGGAGTCCGATTGACAAAACAACTTTAAATTTTAGATTAATCGGGAGTTCCAAATTTGACTTTTAAAATTGATTAGCTTGAGATATTGAAATCAATCTACAATCTACAATCTACAACCTACAATCGATCGACAAGTTCCCCCGCTGCCGCTTTGGTGACTTGTGCGATCCGTTCCTTCACAACACCCTCTTCGTTAGCGCAGCCCTCGAAGAGGATCGCCCTCGGCTCTGGTTCTTGTTCGCGATCGATCCCCAACCATAAAAGATACTCGATATTACCGGCCGGGCCAAGTAAAGGCGACCACGTTAAGCCCCTTTCCTGCCATCCTAAAGCTGTGGCTGCCTTCCACACTTGAAAAATCGCATCAGCTTGAGTTGCTGAGTCTCGCACTACGCCTTTTTTCCCGACTCTCTCGCGCCCAACTTCAAACTGCGGCTTTACCAGCAACACCGCTTCCTTGGGTGGTGCCAACAATTCCCACAGCGCCGGTAAAATCTTATCCAGGGAAATAAACGACACATCTACTACCGCCAAATCTGCTCGCTCAGAGTCGCCATAAAGCTCAGCAGCAGTCATGTACCGCAAATTGGTGCGTTCTTTCAAAATCACCCTCGGATCGTTCCTCAAGCCCCAATCTGCTTGACCGTAGCCAACATCTATGCCGTAGACTTTGGCTGCGCCGGCTTGCAACAGACAGTCGGTAAAACCGCCTGTGGAAATGCCGCCGTCGAGACAAATTCTGCCTGCAACTGGAATAGCAAAAACTTCTAAAGCTTTGGCTAATTTGTCGCCACCTCTAGAAACATAGCGCGATCGCTCTTTAATCTGAATTTTTGCTGCAATGTCAACCTCAGTGCCCGGTTTGTCAACTACCTGCTGGTTGATAGAGACTTTCCCAGTCCGAATCAAGGCCTGAGCTTGCTGTCTGGAACTGCACAAATCTAGGCTGACCAATAAAGTGTCTAGTCGCTGTTTAGCCAAGGTTTTTAATCTGTACGGATAGGGTTAAGAACAGTACCAGATTAGCACTTACGCACAAACCAGACTGCGAATTTTTGGCGACCATTTTGGTTTTTCGAGCGTCGCGGGGCGATCGCCCCCACCTCACATTATGTGACTGAGATCGCTCCGATTGTGTAGTTTTATCACAGATAAACCGTCATAGAATCACACCAAAATTTGGGCGACTGGCGGATGATTTAGATGCAGCTAAAAGCGCTACAAATAACATCAGGGCGATCGAGCATGAAAACAATTAATTTTCCTATCAGAAATGCGGGCAATTGTCAAGAAAATCCCCTGGCTTTCATCAGCGGTGATATCATTCACATTCTTTACCCCAACGGCGAAGTAGAAGCAAGAACCGCCGAACAAGTCGATCTGGGCCAAACCCAAATTCCCCTCGACAAATGCCTCGTCTGGGGATGTGTTGGCGATTTTTAACCCATAAAAAAAGATCGCTTGGAGGCTGTGATGCCAAAAAGAGCGATCGATCCAACTGCTGCTAACTGCAAGCGAGAAGTGCAATTTGCTGCTAAAAGAACTAGCAAATTGACTTAAATATCTTGTTCGCTCAATTCGCGAATCAAGTAATCAAAAGGCTGCTCCAAAAAAGACCCTACAGACAAGCCAGCAGCTTGCACTTGAGCCTTAACCATCTCCTTCATAATGCTAATCCCCATCACCGTCGGGCCAATGGGAACGCTGAGAGAATTGTAAGTTTCCCGCAAACCTTGCAGCACGCGCTCGTCGAGCACATCCGTACTTCCAGCCACCAGGGCGTAAGTAGCATAGCGCAAGTAGTAGTCCATATCCCGCAGACAAGCCGCGTAGCGGCGAGTCGTGTAGGCATTTCCGCCCGGACGGATCAGTTCCGGCTGTTCGGCAAATAGCTGAATACCAGCTTGCTTGACAATTGTCGCAGCATTGCTGTTAATCGCTGCCGCAGCCTGTACCCGTGCCGTGCCCGTTGCAAAATAAGATTTCAACCGATCGATACCATCCCGGTCTAAATACCTACCAGCAACATCATAATTTTCAATCAGACTCGTCACTGCATCGCGCATAAGTTTCTCTCCCAAAAATCTTTATCAATACTTTGCTATCTGAGACAGACCGCCTATTGTAGACTACTACAAATCGGCGTTTGATTAAGATTTGAGATAAGATTTTCTGACTACCGGTTAATCCCCGGCAGAAAAACCCCAATTCTGGCAAATGCCTTGTATCTTTTGCCGAAAGTATCTACAGGGCAAGAGTTAGGAACTGTTGGGCCACACAGGGCAGCAAATTTCAAATTTTTGTAGCAAAAGATACAAAAATCGAGGTAATGAATGCCTATCATCGCCCAAATAGTCTGAAATCTGCGATCGCCAAGAAACAACCAATATCAGGAGTAAGTCATGTTCCAGACACCCCAAGAAGCCTTAAACTACATAAAAGAAAATAAGATCCAGATCGTTGACCTCAAATTCATCGATATGCCGGGGATCTGGCAACACCTTTCCCTGTACCACGACCAAATCGACGAAACCGCATTCACAGACGGCGTACCCTTCGACGGTTCCAGCATTCGGGGCTGGAAAGCCATCAACGAATCAGACATGACGATGGTCATCGATCCTACCACCGCCTGGATCGACCCGTTCATGGCAGAACCGACCATCAGCTTCATTTGCAGCATCAAAGAACCCCGCACGGGGGAACCGTACAGCCGCTGTCCCCGCACCATTGCCCAAAAAGCCATAGACTACTTGCTTTCGACCGGTCTCGGCGATACAGCATTCTTTGGCCCGGAAGCAGAATTCTTCATTTTTGACGACGTTCGCTTCGACCAAACCCAAAATTCCGGCTACTATTACGTAGATTCGATCGAAGGTCGCTGGAATTCCGGCAAAGAAGAAGCAGGCGGCAACCTCGGCTACAAACCCCGTTACAAAGAAGGTTATTTCCCAGTAGCACCAACCGATACCTCTCAAGACATGAGAACGGAAATGCTGCTGACAATGGCAAAATGCGGCGTACCAATTGAAAAGCACCACCACGAAGTCGCCACCGGCGGCCAGTGCGAACTCGGTTTCCGCTTTGACACTTTGGTAAAAGCCGCCGACTACTTGCTGACTTACAAATACGTCATCAAAAACGTCGGCAAAAAATACGGCAAAACCATCACCTTCATGCCCAAACCGCTGTTTAACGACAACGGTTCCGGGATGCACGTTCACCAGTCGATTTGGAAAGACGGCCAACCTCTATTTGCAGGGGATCAATATGCAGGTTTCAGTCAAATGGGACTGCATTACATAGGCGGCATTCTCAAGCACGCACCGGCACTTTTGGCACTTACAAACCCCACCACCAATTCCTACAAGCGTTTAGTTCCGGGCTTTGAAGCGCCTGTAAACTTAGCTTACTCTCAAGGGAATCGATCGGCATCAGTGCGGATTCCGCTGTCGGGAACCAACCCCAAAGCCAAGCGGTTAGAATTCCGCTGCCCCGATGCCACTTCCAACCCCTATTTAGCATTTGCAGCAATGCTGTGCGCCGGCATAGACGGCATCAAGAATCAAATCGATCCGGGCGAACCTTTGGACGTGGATATCTACGACCTTTCCCCTGAAGAATTGAGCAAGATTCCTTCAACTCCCGGTTCCTTGGAAGGCGCTTTAGAAGCTTTAGAAAAAGACCACAGTTTCTTAACAGAAACCGGGGTATTTACCGAAGACTTCATCCAAACATGGATTTCCTACAAACTCGACAATGAAGTCAACCCGATGCGGCTGCGTCCTCACCCCTACGAGTTTGCTCTCTACTACGATTGTTAGATAGTGAATAATCCAACCTGAACAATTGAGAATTCTCATTGTTTGTCGTTGATGTCTAATCGAAAAAAAGGTCGCCCTTGCAGGCGACCTTTTTTAATAATTTATGCGAGCTCAAAATTTTCTATCAAGTCCGGTGGCATCCTTCATGTATTGATCTGTGAGCGTCCATAACCGTGCTGTACTTCTTCAATTTGGTTAACCCACATTAGCTTCTGAGCTAATCTTTGATCGACCTGCGCTCTAGGGTAGCTCTCTCTCCTCCAACAACAACTTTTCAGCGACTTGAGAACCATACACATGGGTTAACAACGTTGGCAACCATTTATTTCGAGTGATGTCTGGGGGATTCACACCACAAGCCAACAGAAGGTCTCGCAAACGCTTAAACAAACCATACACCTGCTTGTCTAAATCCGGGACAGATCCTCGAATCTCTTCGATAAACTCTAGCGATCCACCCAGCAATCCAAAACGTTCATGTGATTTCATCAGCCCCCACTTACCTTGGGCTGAATAGATAAGGCTGTCTGAAGTATAAGGATTTATACCCAACCTCGGTCCAATTAGCCTATCTTCTTCTGTTCCAGAGTACCCCTCAAGAAACTCTGATAATGAGATATAACAGTGACTGAATTGATCGCTTGGGTATCCTGTAGGTAGTAGTGAGATATAGGAGCCAGTATCACCTAAATTTACTGCTGCATTAATTAGTGAATCAATCAGGAGAAGGTCATTTTTACCGTCACAAGGATAGATAATTGTACGTCCTATCACCTGTGATGAAAAAGGTTCCTTAAACGGATTGTCGTGAACAAAAATTTTCCGAAGGAAAGGCTCTGCTTCTAAATGAAATTCATCTTCAGTGAGAGTGTGCATATAATTGAGTCTTGTTATTATTTCCATTAAGTCCATAATCTCAAATCTAAAATCTCAGATGGGATGACCGTCTATCCCCCTTGCTGGCGCGGTGTTGCTGTTGTGGTAAATTAGCAATTTGCAGCAATTAGCAACTAGCAGATAATGTCGGATATTTTTGTGATGGTACGCAATCAAAATAACCTGGCAATGACTTCAGTTGATGGCATTGCCTTCATTACTTTACTAAATCGGGACGGACGGGTACTGGCCGAAGAGACAGTGGCTTTGATGGAGGCAGATGCGGGATTTGATGACTTGGCAGCAGGACAATATACTGTAATAGTTAGGCATGAACGGGTTGAACCGCGATCGGCCACCTGGGATGTCACAATCACCAATGAAGATCAAGTAATCATACTGACATTTGTCTATCTAGAACCGGAACGGGTACTGCTTCGCATTCTAGCTACTGTTGAAGAGAGGTTATGACAATGACAGCTAAAGTTATTCCATCACACTCAATTAAAATGTTTCGCTATCGAGTGCATTTCTTGGCAAAAGACCTTTGGAAGGAGAAAAACCCGGTTGGTCGAATGAATCTGGCTTTGCAGTTGGCGGATGCGGCGAGTACGCTGGCTAGGCTGGAAGTCGAGGAGGCACGAAAATTTCAAGAAGAGTCGGCTTCGGATCTGGTTTCAGACTCAACTGAGACTTAATATCAACTTTGGACATCGGGCATCGGGAATAGGCCATTGGGAATAGGGTATTGACAACAAAATTCTAACTTGCTTTGTGAATTAGCAACCCAAAAAACTGCGTTACACTTATATAGGTATCTTTACAAAACAACATAAAAATATGACAGTTGCCTATCCCCGCAAGCTGCGCAACGCAATGGGAGCGCGCGAGATTTTAGCTCAAGTAGTGCGCGATCGCGAAATTCACCTGATCACCCTCAACCGCTACCGCTACAGCGAACAGCGCAGTTGCAAAGACCTCACCGACTTGATCGAACGGCTAGACGGCAATCCGCCAAAACTCGTGCGCGACCTCTCTCGGCACATTTCCGACGAAGCGCGGCACGCTATGTGGCTTACCGACTTGCTGGTAGACATCGGCCAAAATGTGGGAACGCCGCCGGGAGTCTCCTACATTGACGAATTTGAAAGGTTGCTCGACAGCGAGCAAAAAGACCCCGCCCAAGACCGCGAAGACTTTGTAATTTCTTCCCTAGCCGCGATTAACGTCACCGAGAAGCGCGGATGCGAGTATTTCGGCGCGCACATCCACGCCCTCAAACAGGCTCCCCAAACCGACGAAAACGTCAAAATCCGGGAAACAATCGAAAAGATTTTTCCCGAAGAAGCAGGCCACGTCCGCTGGGGCAACCGCTGGCTGGGAAAAATAGCGGCCGAAAGCCCGGAAAAGCGCCAGAAAGTCGATCGGGCAAAACGCAAGTATGCGGCGATCGAACAAGCAGCTTTTGAATCGGGAATGGATATCATGCTGGGGGCAGAACTCCGCCGCGTCACCCGCCTGGTAGACATTGCCAACACCATGCCCATGTGGGAACGCCCGCAATACCTGATGGAACGCTTGCCCAGAACCCTGCTGGCCCCGGATCTGCAAATGACCAGAGTCGATGTAGCTCAGCGGGCCTGGAACCGCGACCCGCAGGCATTTGTGGAGAAATTGGTGCCCATGTTCCTCAACGGCTTGAATACCATTGAGAAGAAGCCGGCGGCGGCTAAGCCCAAGGCTTAAAAACGATTGCTGGCCCGGTTTATGACTCGGCGGTTGATACCGCTCCTACACAAACGAAGTCTGCCGGCGCAGACTAATAAATTTACTGGTTCCCAGGCATAGCCTCGGAACCAGTTATTTAAAGTCATAATTTTAAGCTTTAGCAAGTAAACTGATTATTGGAATAGTTTTCCGTCTAAATATAATCATGACTACCAGCGAGCCGAACCCACAAACAGTTTCCGCAGAAAGCCTCTCAAGTGAAAGCGCGATCGCCGATGCCCAGGTCGAAAAAGCCACAGCAGTCAGCTATGCAGAAGAAATTGAAACTGTGATCGCCAGCATGGCTGTAGACCAAAAAGTGATGGTCGGTCAAAATGAAGCTGGCGGACATCTTTGGAAATTCAAGTATGGCAGTGTCGAAGTGTTCGTGCAACTCACGGGCGAAACCGAAGATGATACTTTAACTGTTTGGGCTTTTGTACTGCAATTGCCGGCGAAGAATGAAGCTCAATTAATGCGGAAAGTTCTAGAAATGAATTGGCTGTCTACTTTGGAATCTCATTTTGCGATTGTTGACAATCAAGTTGCGGTAATATCGACTCGGACGATCGCCGAAATCTCGGCCGGGGAAATTTCTCGGGTTATTACTATTGTCGCCACGATCGCCGATGATAACGACGACGCGCTCCAAGCAGAATTCGGTCAGTAGTCATTAATTAACAGTTAACAGTCAACAGTTAACAGTTAACAGTTAACAGTTAACTAATATGCAGGTCCTGCGAGCCACGAAATAGCGATTCCCAGCCCTAAACCGACAAGCACTTGAAAAGGAGTGTGTCCCAGCAACTCTTTCAGGCGAGCTTCGTTAAGGTTGTGATCTGCCTCAAAAAATTCATCAACAATTTGGTTGAGGATGCGAGCTTGCTTGCCGGCTGCTTGGCGGACGCCAGCAGCGTCGTACATCACAATAATCGCAAAGATCGCAGCGATCGCAAAGTCTGGACTTTCCCATCCCATCGTTTGTCCGACTCCAGCAGCCAAAGCGCCCACAAAAGACGAGTGAGCGCTGGGCATTCCCCCCGTTGTTACCAAATACCGAAGATTAAACTTGCGATTTTTGACCAACTCGATCGGCAGCTTCAGGATCTGAGCCGCCAGACAAGCCAGCAAAGCAACCACGAGTACATGATTGTTTAATATGCCGCTGCAAATTTCCTGCATAGTGTTTGGTTATTCTAGTTACTGCGGCTGGTAATAAAATCGGCGATCGCCAGCAGCGGTAGAGCTTTGCTCCCAAACACTGCCAATTGAGCCTTAGCATCAGCAACAAGCTGCGAAGCTTGGCGCCGAGACTCCTCAATTCCCCACAAACTCGGATAAGTGACTTTCCCTGCTTGAACATCTTTGCCAGCAGTTTTGCCCAGTTCTTCTTGGGTAGCAGTAATATCCAGAATGTCGTCAATTATCTGGAAAGCCAGCCCAATATTTTGAGCGAAACGAGACAGCCGCTGCAAATCGGCAGCCGAGGCCCCAGCCAGAATTGCCCCACAAACTACGCAGGCCTCTAACAGCGCGCCTGTTTTGTGAGCGTGAATGTAATTCAAAGTTTCCAGAGAAACATCTGTCTTTCCTTCCGATTCCAAATCAACCACTTGACCGCCTACGAGTCCAGCAGCACCCGATGCCCGCGCTAAATGGGCGATCGTCTGCAACACCTGCTGGGGGGGTACGTTCTGAGTTTTAGTGGCGATAAATTCAAAAGCATAGGTCAGCAAACCATCGCCAGCCAAAATGGCGATATCTTCACCGTAGACTTTGTGGTTCGTCAGTTTGCCGCGCCGATAGTCGTCATTGTCCATTGCCGGCAAATCGTCGTGGATCAGCGACATCGTGTGGATCATTTCCAAAGCGCAAGCTGTCGGAATTGCCATGTCGGCAGTGCCGCCTGCGAGTTCGCAGCTAGCCAGACACAGGATCGGACGCAGGCGCTTGCCCCCCGCTAGCAGCGAGTAGCGCATTGCTTCGTAAATTTTCTCTGGGTAGATGACCGGGAGTGCACTGTCGAGAGCTACCTCGATCGCCTCTTTGCGCTTGACTAGATAAGTAGATAAATCGAAAGAGGATTCCGGTTGGGACGAACCCAATTCTGTTGCCAATACCATCCCTTGCTCTCTTGTACTGAATAGTTACGTGGGATATTGTGAGCCGTTCGGGTCGGATCGTGCCGACTTTTACGGCGGTAGTTGCTCGAACTCCGAGCATCAATTAATCATTCTACGGGTGTTGTTGCACAGAAAATCTTTGAGTTTTGATAACTTTGTCAAATTACCAGTCAATCTAAAATTTACAATCTCAAATATCAAATCCGCTGCTGCAGTCTGGCGACTTCCAAAAACCGCTGCACGGCCTCCGTTGGATCGCTGCGCCAAATCAGAGCGATCGCCACAATGCAGGTTGATTCTGGCAGCGCTTTGTAAACAACCCCGCTGCGCTGGAAATTTTGCATCGACGCCGGGACGATCGCCACTCCCATCTCGGCGGCTACCAGACTCACAATGGTTTGCATTTGAATTGCTTCTTGAGCTGCGATCGGGCTAAAACCTGCTTGTTGACAAAGACTGACGATCGCATCGTAGAGTCCCGGAGCCTGGGAACGCGGAAACAAAATGAACGGTTCCGTGGAAAGTTGGCGTAATTCCACCTTCGCGCGATCGGCCGCCGGATGCGTTTCTGGCAGTGCCACGATCAGCGGTTCTCGAAAAACGATTTCAGAATTTATCCCGTCTTCCTCAACCGGAGGGCGCACGAAGCCGATATCAATTTGCCCGAACCGCAGGCGCTGCAACTGTTCGTTTGTCGTCTGTTCGTGCAGTTCGAGCTTGACGGCGGGACACCGAGTGCGAAACGCCTGCAAAATCGCTGGAACAACATTGTGGGCTGCAGAACTCACAAAGCCGATCGTCAGTTGCCCGAGTTCGCCCCGACTGGTTTGTCGGCCGAGTTGAATTGCTCGATCAACTTGCAGCAGAATTTTCCCGGCCTCCTCGAAAAAAACCTGTCCCGCAGCCGTTAACTGCACCGTCCGCTTGGTGCGGCGAAACAATTGAAACCCCAATTCTGCCTCCAAATGCTGGATTTGTTGGCTCAGCGGAGGTTGGGCAATATGCAGTTTTTCCGCTGCACGAGTGAAATTCAGTTCCTCTGCAACTGCAATGAAATAACGCAAATGCCGAAGTTCCATAAGTCCCCACGATTGATATTTTAAAAGTATAAGTGGTTAGTTAAACATATATTGGACATTGATGATGATATTTCATACAGTGATTAGTAGGCGAAGTTGAGAATTAAACAATGGCTAATTTGGATATCAAAATTAGAGAAGCAGAGCTGGCAGATTTGGAATTAATCGTGGATTTTATTTCGCAAAAAAGCGACTTTGATGGATCTAAAAATTTCTTAGCAGCAACAGCAGATAAATTGCAGCCAACTTTGTTTTGCCAGCCTCCGCTAGTGCGGGTTTTGTTGGCGGAAGTTGCGGGAAAAGCGGTAGGATTTGCTATGTTTTATTCCTCCTATTCAAGTTTATTGACGCAGCCGTGCCTTTGGCTTGATGATTTATTTGTGCAAGCTCCTATGCGCGGTATGAGAGTCGGTACAGCGCTGTTAAAGTATTTGGCACAAATTGCTGAGTCAACAAATTGCGGGCGTATGGAATGGACTGTTAATACTGCCAATGCGCCGGGAATTGCTTTTTATGAAAAGCAGGGAGCGCGCATTTTGGAAAATATTAGAGTTTGCCGTATTGATGGGGATGCAATTGGTCTGCTTGCTGGCCAATAATTTAATAACTAACCGCTTTCGTCGCGTTAGCGGGCGCGTTAGCCTAGGAAACGAAGAGAAGGAAGAGAAGAGGGAACAAGAGATGTCACAAACTTATTGGAATACAAGTCTTTACGAACAACAGCACGCTTTTGTTTGGCAATACGGTGAATCGCTGTTGAAATTACTTGCTCCTCAAGCTGGAGAACGTATTCTAGATTTGGGCTGCGGTACGGGACAATTAACTCAAAAGATTGCTCAAAGCGGTGCTTCTGTGCAAGGTATTGATTCATCTTTGTCGATGATTTCCACGGCAAAACTTAACTATCCTCACATTAACTTCTCTGGCGCAGATGCGAGGAGTTTTCAAGTAGAAGAGCCGTTAGATGCTGTGTTTTCTAATGCGGTTTTGCACTGGATTAAACAGCCGGATGCTGTGATTAATTGTGTGCAAAAAGCGCTGAAGCCGGGAGGGCGTTTTGTCGCTGAGTTTGGCGGTAAGGGGAACGTGGGGGCGATCGTCCGCGCACTTTTGAGTGTTTTGTCAGAAATTGGCTGCCAGGAGCCTGAAGCGCTTAATCCTTGGTATTTTCCGAGTATTGGCGAGTATGCTGGGCTTTTGGAAAAGCAGGGATTTGATGTGGGTTATGCGGTTTTGTTCGATCGCCCGACTCCCCTAGAAGGTGGCAGCGCGGGTATGGTAAATTGGATTGAAATGTTTGCTGGCGGGTTTTTGTCGGGGTTGTCTGATGATGTGCGATCGCAGGTAATTAACGCAGTTGAAGAACGTTTGCGGCCGGCGCTTTACCGCGATGGTAATTGGATTGCAGATTACCGCAGAATTCGCGTTGTTGCTATCAAACAGTAGGGTGCGTCGCTTCCTGAAAACTAGATCGATTTTTCACCAGAATTTTCGACAGGGATGCACCCTACGTTAGGTGTATTTATAATGACTAATTACTACTTAATACTGTAACTCGAAACGGTATTTTCCAAAAGCATAGCAACAGTCATCGGCCCGATTCCTCCCGGCACCGGCGTGATAAATTCGGCTACTGTTTTAACAGCATTAAAATCAACATCTCCGGCCAAACGACTCGTACCGTCTGGATTGACAACGCGGTTAATACCGACATCAATTACTACCGATCCAGGTTTGACCATATTAGCTGCAATCATTTCTGTGCGGCCGACTGCAGCTACTAAAATATCGGCTTGGCTGGTAATCGATTCTAGGTTTTGCGTCCGCGAATGAGCTACAGTAACAGTACAATCGGCTTCTAACAGCATCAGCGCCATCGGTTTACCCACCAAAATACTCCGTCCCAAAACTACAGCGTTTTTTCCTTTCAAATCAATCTGGTATTCTTGCAATAACCGCATCACTCCGGCGGGAGTACAACTCCGCAAACCTTCTTCCCCGCGCACCAAGCGGCCTAAATTTACAGGGTGAAGTCCGTCAGCATCTTTATCGGGGGCAATTTGGTACAGCAGCGCAATTGCATCTAAGTGTTCTGGTAGCGGTAATTGAACTAAAATGCCGTCTACCCGATCGTCCTCGTTGAGCGCATGAATTGCAAGTTCCAGTTCGGCTTGAGTGGCGTTTGCTGGGTAATGCTGGCCGAAGGAAGCTATGCCAACTTTAGCGCAGGCTCGCTCTTTGTTGCGCACGTAAGCCGCGCTGGCCGGGTTGTCCCCTACCATCAGCACCGCAAGTCCCGGAGGACGCCCGTTTTGGGGCTGTAGGGCGCGGACTCGATCGCTCAGCTCGGTTTGAATCTTTGTCGCTAAAGCTTTGCCATCTAGTATTTGAGCAGTTGTGGCATCCATTGTAGACTCTGGGTTAGGGGCTGACGATTTTAGATTTTAGCTTAATCCCCGTCAAGGATTACACTAGAGAAATTTCTTACTTGCGATCGATTCTTGGGATTCTGTTAAAGTAAGTCGTATCTCAAATCTCAAATCAGTTGACCAATGACTACTGCAATTAAGCAAGTTTGGGTTCAAAGATTCTGCACCGGCTCTTTGTCGCTAATCCTCGCCAGCGGTTTTTTCAGTTGTGGCAATTTACCTCTGTCTCAACTCAATCTTGGTTTTAATGTGGCTAGCATTAGCGACGTTCAACAAAAGCGGCAAGTGGATGCTGAAGTTTATCTCCGGGGAAAGGTGGAAAATCGCGCTCCGTTTGTGGGGAATGCGGCTTATCAACTTGAGGATGGTACTGGCAGTATTTGGATTTTAACTAAGCAAGCTTTGCCCCAGCTTGGCGATGAAGTGTTGCTGAAGGGAGAAGTCCGCTACAAGAGTATTACTCTTAAGGAATTGGCAGGAAAGGATTTAGGTGAAGTTTATGTTGAGGAAATGGAACAATTAAAGCGCACTCCCGCAGCTAATAAATAACAATACGAAGATGCTAATTTATTTCCACAAGTAAGTCTATTTCATAAAAATTAAAGGTTTCTAGTTGTGATTGGGCGAGTGGGAGCTGTTTATTTATCTTCAAAGTTCATTAACCCTAATATTATGGTCTGGGCGGGTTTACCTATATTTTTGGTTAATTTTACAGATGTTGGTGAACCGGCTCCTACAGCAATTTGTTCCTTCTCTCTTCTTTGTAACACATGACTAAAATTCACGTTGCGATCGCGATTTTGTACCGAGACGGCAAGTTTCTCTGCCAGTTGCGGGACGATATTCCTCATATCAGGTATCCCGGACATTGGGCTTTGTTTGGCGGACACATTGAACCTGGGGAAACTGCGGAAGTTGCTGTACTGCGGGAATTGAAAGAAGAAATTAGTTATGCTCCTGCAAGTGTTTCTTTTTTCTGTTGCGATACAGAAGCAGATGTTGTTCGCCACGTTTTTTATGCACCACTTAGTGCGGATGTCAAGGATTTAGTTTTGCTGGAGGGTTGGGATATGAAGTTGTTGACACCGGAGCAGATTCGGGCTGGAAAATGCTTTTCTCAGAAGTCAGGAGATGTGCGACCTTTTGGCATTGCTCACCAGCGTATTTTATTGAATTTTATTGAGTCGATTTGAGAAAATTCCGCCGCGCACCCTACTTTGGAGGGGTTGGAACAGGGAGATATTCGTAAGGTGCGCCCGGTCGTGCACCCTACATTGCAGGGGTTTTAAAATTTAAGACCGAGCCGCAATCATTCCCGTTTGGCGCGCGTAGTCAAACAGCCCTCCGGCATCAATTACGGGCCCTACTTCTCCTAAAGGTTTGAGCGAGCAAGTTCGATCGAGAGTGTGGTTGACAATTACCTCTGCTGTAAAGTCGATCGTCACTTCTTGACCGGTTACAAATAAGTCGCAGAGCCGATCGACCGATTCGATCGGGTACAATTCTCCAGTAGCCGAGCAATTGCGAAAGAAAATGCGCGCGTAAGACAAAGCTACCACCGCTGTGACGCCTGCGGCCCCCAGAGCGATCGGAGCGTGCTCCCGCGAAGAACCGCAGCCAAAATTTTCGCCCGCAATGATAATCGGATACCGGGTTTTCTGTTCGCCGGATTCGATAAACTTACCGTAGCGATCGGGCAACCCAATCATCGCGTAACTGCCTAGTTTCTCGTACTCGTCCGGCTTTGAGGGAACCAAGGTTAGGTATTCGGCTGGGATAATTTGATCTGTATCGATGTTGTCGTCTACAACAAAAATTTGACCGCTAATTACTTTACCCATAGTATATTTCCTGTTGGCCTCGCTCGATGCTGTGGTGATAAATTTAAGTGGATCGGTATGCAAGATTTGCACCTGTTCATTTTAACCTGGCAGTGTCAGTGATAACCTGTATGAGTAAAAATTAGATCCGAGACTTTGGGTTAACAATTAACAGATTGCTAAGCGTCAAGATAGTTTTATGGCAAATCCAATAGATGACATTGCTCGACAAGCTCGCGAGGGATCGGTTGCAGCGATTATTCAAATCCTTAATGACAAACTCGCACAGGTAGGTGTCAGAGCCAGAGCCGTGTTTGCAGAGGGGGTGATGCAACTGCTGTGCGAAGCTGCAACACCCCAACTGCTCGAACAGTCTAGCTTGGTCGATCGAGTCCGAGAAATTTTGGAGGGCATTTCGCCCCACAATATTCGCCGAGTTAACATCAACAGCCGGCTTGTCCGAGAACATCAACTGCTGTGGCTCGAAGAAATAAGCCGCGATCCCGATAATCAACTGTTGTGGTCTCAAGAAATTAAACTCAGAAAGCCGAATTTGTTCAAGCGTTTGGCCACCGCCCATCACGAACGCCAAGCTCTCTCCGGCAAGCGGGCTTTGCCGAGAATGGCTGCACCTCGCTCGATGCAGGAACCGCGGCAATTTCAGCGCGGTATCGTCGGCGGCGTCAGCTTGACCGTGCTGTTGCTCGCCGCAGCGGTCGCCATCTACAAAGGACTCAATTCCCAAGTTGCAAACAGCACACAAGCCACCACCCAAGCAGTTGCCACTGCCGCTCCCTCGGAGGCAAAACCTGCTTTGAAAATTTCTAAGGAGACTGCTAATTCTGCTGTTGACTCTTTTGCACAAGCAGTGCGAATGGCCGAGCAAGCAGCCAACGACGGCAAAACCGCTCAATCTCGCCAGGATTGGTTAGTCGTAGCTGCTAAGTGGCAGCAAGCTTCAGATTTGATGGCCGCCGTGCCCTCCAAGCATCCCCGCTACACAACGGCTCTGAACCGGACGGCACTTTACCGCGAAAATAGCGATAAAGCCCAACAGGAAGCACAAAATAAGTAAGTAGGAAAGTCGGATAAATTTAACAATCTGGGCTTGAAGGGCGTCTCCTGGAGTTGCGATAAATGAGTTTTTGAGCAAAAACTCGGAAACTCTCACATCTGTTATGAGTGAGGAATTTTGAATTTTGAATTTTTGCGATCGCCGTCACTCGATCGGCGGATTTGTATCACAATAAAAATTTGTTAGGATCACAAACTTAAATAGGAAACATCACAGAGTGAGGAGAGGGGTGTCACTAAGCGGTCTCTAGAAAAGCTTTATACTACTAATAACGGTCAAAATTAGCGGGAATGGGATCGATCCTCATCCGGTAAAAGATGGTAAAGTTCATCCCGCACAGATCGAAGGGTAGAAAACAGGAAAACAGCACTCGGTCATATCTGGGTATATTTTCACCACATATTTAGTGACCCGCCTACGGGCTGCCAAACACAGAAAGCAGGCTCATAACAGTCAAGCGGGCAGTTATGGATAGGTTCTATCTTTGCAGCGCGAGTCGGCTCAAACATCATTAAAATAAAGGCTTGATTGCCACGATCGATCGCCAGGGAAATCAAGACTTTACTCCGAGCCACCGATCGCCAAGAGAGTCTTGCACTTTGCCTTTACCGCAAATCCCAGAACCAGTATCAGTCCAAAACTTTTTGGATCGTCTTATGCAGTACCAGGTCGATCCTGCCCTTATCGGGCGACAAATTTACCAAATTCTCGCGACCAGCTTCGATCGAGAAATCCTGCTGCTGCAAATAGCAAATACTTTGGGGGTTGCTTGTCAGGCTGATTTCTGTTTTGTTGCTGCTGTAGCTGACCAGAAAATAGTAAATCCGAATGCTTGCTGGCAAAATAGGAGCGATGGCCCCAATGCTGTCGGTGCTGGCGCAGATTCAACTCAAACACCAGAACACTCCCAAACCACAAGATTAAAATCGCCTAGCATATCACTCGAACATCCCGTCTTGGCAAACGTGCTAGCAGACGGCGAGATAGTGGCGATATCCGACTATCTGGAGAGTCCGGCAGCTTCAGATCCCAATTCCCCCGTGACACCGCTGCGGTGTCGGGCAATTTTGGCAGGAGCTGCGCGATTCTCCGGGGCTGTAAATGGCATAATGATTCTTGGTAAGTCGCACCCTCACGAGTGGACGGGGGCCGATCGGCAGCGCCTAGAAGCAGCATCGGACGCGATCGGCATCGCGATTTCCCACATTCAAAAAAATCAAGAAATTGCCACTTTAAACGAACAGTTACAGCGACAAGCTAAATACAAAAATCTCCTCGGCTCAGCAGTTGCAGCAGCGATCGACACGACTTCAGAAATCGAGCAAATTTTGCAGCAACTTATTGAAAATACCGTCGATACCCTGCAAGTAGATAGAGGTCAAATCCTGCTGTTGAAATATACAGACCCCCTCTTAAAAACTTCCTCCCCCAATCAAACACCCAAAGCAAAAATTGTATTAGTTTGCGAATCGGCGTTGACAAAAAATCAAAGCCGATTCGCAATTGAACAAAGCGATGCGAAACAAAGCTCGACAGCCAAAACAAAAAACAAGGAGAAAACTTCTAATTCCACATCCAAAATCCCCAACTCAAAAGCAAATAACTCTCCCGCTTTTTGGATGTCGGAATCTAGTTTGTGCGACAAAGCATTCCACAGCGCACCCAAACCCCTCGTCCTCGCTGCCTCCGTCGAATTAATCGGCAACGAACCGCAAAGCGTCGCAGAAATCTTGAAACTCCAAGGCATTCGCGCCGGGGTGATGGTTCCCCTCACTGGCGGTCGCTGCCAGGAAACCGTCTTGGGGTTCTTGATTTTGCAGCACTCCGAGCCCCGCGCTTGGAGTCCTGAAGAATTGGAAGTTCTGGAATTAGTCTGCGCTCAAGCGAGCAGGGCGATTATCCAAACTCAGACGCTCAAGGAAGCGCAAACCCTAGTCGAAGACAGAACCGCTCAGTTGCAGCAAAGTCTCGACGTGCAGGCGAAACTGTACGAACAATCTGCCATTCAACTAGAGCAACTGCGCAAATTGAAGCTGATTAAAGACGAGTTTGTCAGCACTATGAGTCACGAGTTGCGCACCCCTTTAACAATCATGAAGCTGGCGATTCTGATGCTCAAACAAGCTGAACAGCCGTCAGCGAGTCGGGCTAAGTATCTCGACATTCTAGAGCAGCAGTGTTCTAAGGAAACCGCTCTGGTTAACGATTTGCTGGCCCTCCAGCAGTTTGAGCCTCAGCAACTCCCTATTTCTCTAATCAAAATCGATCTCAAGCGTTTAATTCAAGATTTAGCTGGGGATTTTGAGAAAAAGTGGGCGGATAAGGAATTGACTCTAAAGGTGGATTTGCCCAAGTTGGCCCCTTGCTTGGAAACCGACCCGGACAGTCTCAAGCGCGTGCTGCTGGAACTGCTGACGAATGCTGGAAAATACTCGGCTTCTGGAACGGCGGTAGTTTTCGAGGCGTCTGAGGTGGCCGGCTGTATTTTCCTGAGCGTTTCTAATTTCGGGCCCGGCATTTCTGCTGCTGATTTGCCCCACATCTTTGACAAGTTCCGCCGCGGCACAGGCATTACTGACCAAGCGATCGCCGGTACAGGTTTGGGTCTGGCGCTGGTAAAGTCTTTAGTGCAGCACTTGAATGGTACTATTGATGTGTCTAGCACTCCGGCAGAAAGTTCTGAAGCTGACGAGTTGTGGCGCACATCTTTTACTCTGACTCTGCCGCAATCTCCAGCGGAACTGTGTAATCTAGGAGAATAGTTGGGTTGAGAAGTGGCTCTTAATTGGCAGCGCGCGGCGGCGAAACCAGAAGACTTGCCTTTATAGGGAGATTTGGAAATGTGGCAAACGCTACCAAATTCTCCTTTTTGACTTGTTTGTCTGGTTGCGGGCCTAAATTGCCGGTTCTCCCTAGAACTTACAGCAGATTCTACGTTTGTGAAGTACAGCCGCCTATCGTTCGATTCCCTTATGGACAAAGGCTTTCGCCGTGTCCCTACACTCCATAAACCTGGAATATGCTGTATATGATGTCCGGTTATTTTCCCGTAATTAGCGCGTGTTTGTAGTGAGGAATTTAGTCCTCTATTTATAAATTAATAAGGACTTGCATTCCTTACTACGAACTTAATTATGGTTGTATAACTGGATCGGCTTATTACCCAGTCTTGACTAAAGAAACCGAGTTTTTTAACTCTTTCAAAGGCCTGCAACGCGTCTTTTTGTACATCGAAACCGGTTTCTGCGTCCTGGAATGTCCCCTAAAAATCGTCGCGCTGCATGGAACTCTCAGAGTGAATATTATGCTGACAAAAGCTGCACCGAAACTCCTGCGTTGGCAACGTTCTAAATATTCGCCGCTGGCACGACAAATAGACGTTTTTGCTGCGGCGGGAAAGTTTATGTTTTTTTTGTGGTGGGATGGACTGCTGCAAAACAATTCGCCTCATACTAGAAGAATTCGCGCTCATTGGTTGGTCAATACTTTGCTGAATTTAGGCCCGACTTTTATTAAAATCGGGCAGTCTCTCTCGACTCGGGCGGATTTGCTGCCGCTTGAGTATGTGAAGGAGTTGGAACAGTTGCAGGACCGGGTTCCCGAGTTTAGTTCCGAAGAGGCGATCGCTCTTGTAGAATCAGAGTTAGGCAAGGATATTTATGCTTTGTACCGCGATTTTGACCCGTTTCCGATCGCGGCGGCGAGTCTGGGACAGGTACACAAAGCGAGGCTGCACACCGGGGAAGATGTGATTGTGAAGGTGCAGCGTCCGGGTTTGGAAAGTTTATTTGATTTGGATGTGAAGGCGGTTCGCCAAGTTTTGCGTTTTTGCGATCGCCATTTGCCTGGGACGCGCAAGTACGACCTAGAATCTATTTATCACGAGTTTTTTAAGATTTTATATCAAGAAATTGACTACGTGCAAGAAGGTAAAAATTCCGATCGCTTTAGCCATAATTTTCTAGAATATCCTCAGATTATTGTCCCGAAAGTCTACTGGCAATACACGACTAAAAAAGTGCTGACTCTAGAATACGCACCAGGCATTAAGGTGGACGACCGCATTAGTTTAGAGGCGATTGGAGTAGATATTGCGAAGCTCAATCAACTCGGAATTTGCTGTTACTTGAAGCAGTTGTTAATTGACGGTTTTTTTCAAGCTGACCCGCATCCGGGAAATTTGGCGGTGACAGAAGATGGTAGCTTGATTTTTTACGACTTTGGGATGATGGCAGAGGTGAAGTCTCTGGCTAAAGACCAAATGGTCAAGACTTTTTTTGCTGTGATGAGAAAAGATACTGATGAGCTACTCGATACTTTAATTACGATCGGCTTAGTTGAACCGATGCCGGATATGATGCCGGTACGCAGGCTGATTGCTTTTCTGTTGGATAAGTTTATTGATAAGCCGATCGACTTTCAAGCTTTTAATGAAATTAAGAACGAACTTTATATCATGTTCGAGCAGCAACCGTTTCGGTTGCCAGCAGAAATGATGTTTATTATCAAGTCGGTGACGACTCTCGACGGCATTGCTAGAACTCTCGACCCTAACTACAATTTCCTAGCATCCGCTCAGCCTTTTGTCAAGAGTATTGCGGTGAGCAAGGGGCGGGGAAATGCGATCGGAGAATTGGCAAGGCAAGCGCGAAGTTTTATTACATATAAGTTACGGCAGCCGAGCAAATCGCAAGTTTTTCTCAAGCGTTTGGAGCAGCGAATTGAAGAGGGCGAACTGCAAATTAGAGTGCGAAATATCGAGAGCGAAAGAGCCTTGAAACGCATTAATCTAGCCCTAAAAACTCTAATTTTTGCTTGTCTGACTGGTTTTGTGTTTCTGTCTGGTGCAGTGCTGTTGGTGGGAGGATATCAAACGGGGGCGATCGCAGCTTTTGCTGTTTCGGGATTCGGCGGCTTGTTTTTGTTGCGCTCGTTGTTAGATTTGTTGGTTAGGGAAAAGCTCGATCGAATGGTCGAGTGATAAATATACTTGGTAATTGCGTTCGTAGTGAGGACGAAGAGTCCTCATTTAAAGGACTAAATGCTGGCTCATGTCTTCTGCATTTGTAGGTTATATCAAATCCGGTAGCATCGGAATGATATAGAGGACACGGCACTGCCGTGTCCCTACCGCGATTAATTGTAGGGACACGGCACTGCCGTGTCCTGGCTGTGGGTAATATTAATTCCGGTGCAACCGGAATTGATATTATTTAATGCTGCCAACCGTTCATATTCTGCTTGTTCTGCTGCTAAATTTGCTTCAATTTCTGCTTGATTTGCTTGATAATAAGTCAGTGCAGCATAAACCTGCGCTAAGGTGAGATGATCCAAATCGGCTGCTATTTCCTCAGCATTATTAGCTTGTTTGTATAAAGCTGCAATTCGCTGCACTGATGTGGCAGTACCTGCTACGATCGGGATGCCACCGCGAAGATGCAGAGCGCGGGTAATTAAAGTGCCAATATCAGTTAAAGTTGGCATAGGTGAATCTGGGGTTAAAAATTCTAATTTTAGTATAGCTCAAAAATTTAATAAATTTTTGAGCTATACTAAAATCAACCTTCCCTAAGTGTTCCACAAGATAAGAAGCCGCAGGATTTGGTATGTCAATCACTGTTCAAGAAATTTACGATCGCTTTCTCTATACCCTTTCGCCAACCGAGAGATTACGGTTGGCAACTCTTATTCTCAACGATTGGATGCAGCAAAATCTGTCTATTGTCGATGAAAGTGAGACTTGGTGGAATGAAGAAGATAAATTTGATGTTACCACATTTTATTTGCATTACGCCACCGCCCTTTTTCCTGAATTACTTTGCAGTTAGCTAACGGTCAGGAGGTTTATTCTATGCAATCGCTCAATCTTGCAGATATCCAACCTTTTTTAGATAATCCCGAACAGTTAGCCAATCAGTCAATAAGTTTTCAAATCTCAGTTACAAATTATCTTCCAACGCCGCGCAACTTGCTAGAAGTGCTGGTAAATAGTTCAAATTCCCAAGTAGCGGAAGCTGCAAGACTCCATGTAAATTGGGGAGGAGAAATCACAGAAGATTGGCAAGAGGTGGCAGATGCAGTGTTGCGAAATGCTCAACTAGAACAAAATGATAGACTCGCAGTAGAATTGCTGAAATTTGCTCCGGTTCCCGACTATTTTCTAAGCGAGTGGGTTCCGGCAAATCCACTCTTGGAAGGACTTCGCAACCCGTATTTACCTAATCGGTTTCGCCTCAAAATATTCGAGCGCTTGTCGAGAGAACCTTCTCTGGAACCGCGTCTTCAGATGACAGAATTGGCGGATGCACCTTTAGCAATTTTAGAGCAATTAGCGGGCGATTTGGAGTTACCAATTCGCCTGGCAGTTCAGTATAATCCCAATTGTCCGACAGAGTTAATTCTGCGTGTGGAAAGTCAGCACAATGCTGCTCAAGATTGGAATACAGAGCCGCAACAGTTGGCGACTTTAGCAGAGAGTAGTTGGTCTTGGGTGCGTTTAGCAGTTGCTCAAAATCCTCATGCGTCGCCGGAAGTTTTGGTGAAGTTGGCGGGTGATGCTTATGAGAAAATTCAATTAGCAGTAGCTATTAACCCCGCATCGCCAGAAGGCGCGATCGCGATGCTGGCAAATCATCCCGAAAACTCGGTTCGGGATGCTGTGGCGAAACATCCTAACGCTTCCGAAGCAACTTTGCTGCAATTACTTCCTAGCTACAGCAATGTTATTATCAACAGAAATAACCTACCTATCAGCGTTTTAGAACAATTAGCTGGCGATCGCAACTTGCACTACTCGCTGCTTAAACAGCCAAACCTACCAGGAGCAATCTTGGCACAAATGCTTGATAGCTCATCTGAATCTAATCGCGCGAAAATTGCCGAACATCCGCAAGTTTTAGCGAGTACCTTAGAGCAATTGGCACGAGATGCCGATCCTAAAGTGCGGTTGGCGGTTGCACAAAATCTCAATACACCCGATGCTTTGCGATCGCAACTTTTACAGCAGTTGGCAACTGAGTCTGACGAGAAGATTCGCGTCGCTGTTGCTTCCCACCCTAGTACCCCTATTCCCGTTTTAGAAGAGTTGGTGAATTCTACCCTCTACGGCGGCGATCTGTGGGACAGACTCCATCAATATATTTCCAATGAATCCCAAATGCAAGAAATCCGCACCCTGCTTGACATTGCGCCAGCAACTCAGTTATTGTTTTGGCTAAATCAAGATCCCAATTTGCGCCAACCAATTCTGCAACAATGGGAGCAAATCGCCGCCACTGTGAGCGAACAGAAACTTCAGGAGTTGGGTAGATTATCAGCATTGATGATTGGTATGTCTGGCGGAACCGGGATGATGGCAGGAGTAAACTCTATCCTCAGACAGCGGGACGATCTGCTCCCTCTGTACGGTTTGCTAATATTACTATCTTGGGGCGATAATGCCAGAAGCCGTTCTATTTTAGTCGCTCTTGCAGGTAATCCCAATACTCCGCCAAACGCACTGGCAAAATTGCAGCAAATAGATCCTCAAGCGGAGTCAGGGAATTGGAGGGTGCGCGTGGCTTTAGGGTATAACCGAGCGATTTCAGAAGCGCAGCGAATCGAATATTTGCAACAGGCGATCGCTTCTGGTTGGGGCGATATCAGGGAAACGATCGCCAAAAATCCCAATACCCCCGTATTTATTCTCGAACAACTCGCCCAGTACAGTACACATATAGTACAGGCGATCGCAGCTAATCCCAATGCTCCTGTCAGTATACTCAGACAAGCCGCCCAACAGGATAACTCTAGCACCCTGAAACTGTTAGCAAAAAATCCCAGTACACCGACAGATATCTTAGAAGAACTTGCTCTTAATAAGGGAAAAGACGGCGTTCGAGAGGAAGCTTTCAAAAATCCTAATCTAGATCCGCTAATCATTTATCGGTTTGAGTTAGAGTCGCAAGCAGCAGAAGAAATCGCCAAAGCTAATGAATTCTTCGCCAGTCGGCTGCACAGTCCCTACGCGATCGCACAGGTGCTCAGGAACGGCGATCTAGCTTCCCGCATGAAAATTGCCCGCGATCGCAGAACGCCCGTTAATATCCTAGAGCAGCTAGCAAGAGATCCCGATGAATCCGTCCGACAAGTAGTAGTAAATAATCCCAACTTACCTCTAAGCATTCACTTGGAATTAACCCACGATCCGAGCGATCGCGTCCGGCGGGCTCTTGCAACAAAATCCTCTGGCAGGTCAACTCCTGTTGAAATTTTAGAACAGCTAGCTAATGATAAGTCAGACTGGGTTAGGGAATTAGTTGCTGAAAACCCAGAAACTCCCTTAGAGATTTTAGTGCAACTGGCGAATGATTCTAGCCCCCAAGTCAAGGCTAAAGTAGTCGCTAATCGCAATACGCCTGTGGAAATTTTAGAGCGCTTAGGTTTGCAAGAAAGGATTTTTAATAAAAATAACCCCAACACTCCCGGCAGCGTTCTAGCAGCGGCCGCTACTCGCGCCCGCTCTAACTCTAATCCCGACCCGCTAGTCGATTTGCTAAAATACCCGGTTAAAGGTTCCCAAATGCCCGCCAGCACCTTAGAAGAGTTAGCGACTCACAGGAATACTTCCGTTCGCCTTCAAGTGGCAGAACACCCCAACACTCCAGCTAGCGCTTTGGAAAAGTTAGCCAGCGATCCTGTCTGGTACATTCGCACCAATGTATGCCAACACCCAAACACTTCTACTGGCGTATTAGAAGCGCTGCTGATGCGGGAAGATCCGAACGGACAGGATTACCATAGGATCTGCAACAGCCTAGCATCCCGTAAAGATCCACCCCCTAGCATTCTGGAGAGGTTGGCCAGCGATCGGTATCCGCAGATCCGAGGGCTGGCTGCATTGTGTTCAAATACGCCCCTGACAATCTTAGAGCGCTTGGCTACTAACGAGTCTAATGAGGATGTACTGCAAAGTTTAATCCGCAATCGCAACCTTACGCTGCAACTACTGTGGCAACTCGCTCAAAATCCTAATCCGAAGGTTCGCATTTATGTGATTGAAAGTTCCAAAATTACCCCGGAAGTTTGGGCGCTGTTAGCAAGGGATGAAGATGTTGCTGTGCGGCTGGAACTCGCAGAGCGATCGCACTGCCCCATTACAATTTTGGAAGTATTAGCCAGCGATGAAAATAAGGACGTTCGCCAGAAAGTAGCCGTTAATCGCAACACGCCTGCGATCGCATTAGAAATCTTGGCAACTGACGTAGATGCTGCGGTTCGCACCGCCGTCGCCAATCGCAACACGCCTGCGCCAGCTTTGGAACAATTGGCCCAAGATCGAAGAGTCGAAGTTCGCCTCGCCGTATCTCGAAATCCCAATAAACCTGCATCTGTGGGAGAATCGCTGAGGGAATTGCAGCCACCGACTCGCCAGGTTAGCCCCACCCTGCGCGGACTCAGCCGCATATACAATCCCAATACTGACGATTTGCCGTCACTGCTTTCTGAATACGTCCAATCTTCCAGGCCTTTTGTCTGGTTTGTAGCATTAATGCACCCCCTGACTCCTGCTGAGGCATTGCGTCAGGGTTCCGAGTCGGTATCTTGGCTAGAGCGGTATGCTGTTGCTAACAATCCAGCTACTCCGCCAGAGATTCGTCAGCTACTCGCTGAAGATAGCAACCGCATTGTCCGAGCTACGGCTAAAGCTTATCTCTGAATATTAATTAGTTTGGAACTTTTGTCAAGATGAAATTGGAAACAGAACAGCTACTCGCCACTTTAGAGGTTTTCTGCAAATATCTCAACAGCGATTTGTTTTGCGAAATTGAAAAAAACACCGATGAATATCCCACTCGCGCTTTCTTTTGGGAAACTGAGGAACAGGGAGAACTTAATGTTTGGAATCTGACGATCGCTAATGGCTTAGCCAGACTCACTGATGTAGAATTAGCAATAGAAAGTTGGCAACTTACAGAGCGCATAGGAAAAACAGTTAAGAACAGCATTTACTCGCCAGATTGGGAAGAAAGCGATAATATCTTGGATGCTGATACAGAAGCCGATAGAGCAGAAAAGTATCAATCTCTCTGGAAATTACTCAATTCAAATTTAAGAGATATTCAAGCTTTTAATCTCAGCGCTCACCACCGATATTTAAACTTTTGCATTATTCTTTGCAAAACAAAGAACGGTGACTGGATCTGTTTAACTCCCACTATGGCCAACCAATTTAACTTTCGCGATGCCCGCGCTCCTAGTTACAATGAGGCGCAAATGCTATGCGATCACTCTCTGGGAGAAACTACTTTAGCATTAGCCTCTCAAATTCAAACAATTCTTGCTGAATTAACTCCCATCAGTATTCATCGATACGACGGCGGTGGCTATAAATATACTTATGAACATAAAATTGTCTATGCGGCTGGCACTACAAAAACTCTAGCTTTTGAAAAAGCTTTACAGGTAGCAAAAATGCTAATAGTTACAACTTCCAATCTTGATTATTATATCCAAACAAACCAGAAAAACAGAGGCTAGTCGAGTTTCTAAATTTAAAATTACGCCATCTCAAATTTTATACACTTTGCTTTTGGGATATGGGTTACATTTACAAAATTGGTGAAGCTGCAACAGGAAACTGGCTGGGTATAAATGCGATCGCTGATTTTGAATACAGAGGATAGAGACATTGTGTTAGCTATGGGTAAAGCTTATCTCTGAATATTAATTAGTTTGGAAAATTTGTCAATATGAAATTGGAAACGGAACAACTACTAGGCACTTTAGAGGTTTTCTGCAAAGAAATTAACAGCTATTTATTTTGGGAAACGGAGGAAAACATCGATGAATATACGAACAGCGCTTTCTTTTGGGAAACTGAGGAACAAGGCGAATTTAATGTGTTAAATCTGATGATTGCTAATGGCTTAGCCCGACTCACTGATGTAGAATTAGCAATAGGAAGTTGGCAACTTACAGAGCGCCGAGGAGCGGCATGCGATGACGATGGTTACGCGCCAGCTCGCGAAGAACGCGATAATATTTTGGATGCGGATACAGAAGCGGAGAGAGCAGAAAAGTATGAATCTCTCTGGCAATTGCTCAATTCAAATTTAAGGGAAATTCAAGCTTTTAATCTTAGCGCTCACCACCAATTACCTGACAATTTAAACAGGAGTCATCCCTATTTTGATTCTTGCACTGTTGTTGGCAAAACAGATGACGGTGACTGGATCTGTTTAACTCCCACTATTCCCGATCAATTTAACTTTTGCGATGCCCGTGATTCTAGTTACAATGAGTCGCAAATGCTATGCGATCGCTCTCTGGCAAAAACTACTTTAGCATTAGCCGCTCAAATTCAAACGATTGTTACTGAACTAACTCCCATCAGCATTTATGGATACTACGGCGGCGGCTATGATTATACTTATGAGCATAAAATTGTCGGTGCTGCCGCTGCTACAAAAGCTGTGGCTTTTGAACAAGCTTTACAGGCAGCAGGAATGCTAAAAGTTACAACTTATCATTCTGATTATATCTAGGACTTACGCATTGACAAAATAACCAAACAGTGCATTGATAAATAATTGTCGTCTCCTTTCTAAGTATGGAACAATGAGAAAAATAACTAAACCCTCTACGGCACAATGCAACGCCGACCTTTACACCTCCTGCATTGTTGTCAGAACCCAAACTGGGAGGATGTAGCAGATTATCAGAGATATTGGGAGATGTTTCTCACGATTCTATCAATCGGTTTTTGTTAAGAGAAAGGTATGAGCCGAAAGACTTATTCAGTCAGATAGAGAAAATAATCAACTTGACAGGAGGGGTACTAAGTGTAGACGATACAGTCATAGAAAAGATTTACAGCTACCCTAACAATGCCGAATTGATTAGTTATTTTTGGTCAGGAAAAGCTCATAAAACTATTATTGGTTAAAATTTAATCACCCTATATTACAGCGATATTAATGGTAACGAGCGTCCCAATAAATTACATAATATATGATAAAAAGGAGGGAAAAACCAAAAACGATTACGAAGAGAGAAATGGTGAGTGAAATAATAAATTGGGGAGTCAAGCCAAAAATAGTAACAGGAGATGGTTGGTATTCAGGAGTGGAAAATTTAAAATTTCTAAAAAACCAGAAAGTGGGTTTTCTCTTCGGAATTGAAAAAAATAGGACGGTCTCAAATGAGCCACATAATAATTGCCAGGTAAGCACTCTGGTCATTCCTGATTCAGGATTGAGAACTCATTTGAAAGAATTTGGATTTTAAAAATTGTTTAGGAAAAGCTTTAAAGAACAGGTATCTAGACACTATATTTTGTATTTGCCAGACTCGTCAAAGATTCAGGAGATAACAAGAGATGAATTTCTCGCAATTCATGATAATCATTGGGAAATTGAAACATTTCATAGAGCCCTCAAACAAGTATGTGGAATTTGTCGTTTCATGGTGAGAGACACCTCTGCAATCAAGACTCATATATTTTGTTCACTTCAAGCATTTGTAAAATTGGAGTTTATGCGGTCTGAAAAAATAATTGGTAACTGGTATGAAGTGCAAAGGAATCTATTCACTTCAGTTATACGTGAGCATATTTTGGCAAACCGATTCAGTCATGGCATTGTCTAGAATACATAGATGATATTTTTTGTCAATGCGTAAGTCCTAGAAACTAAACTAAAGAAACCCGGTTTTTGACGTTTCTACTGGCTGTGACGCAGTATTCTCGCAAAAAAACCCGGTTTCTGACCACCCGTAAGTCCTAATAGCAATAGGGGCAGGCAAGATGCCTACCCCACACACTAGATATCACTGTGATATCAGACTTAAATTTTCAATACCCCCAGGGGAATTCGAATCCCCGTCGCATCCGTGAAAGGGATGTGTCCTAGGCCTCTAGACGATGGGGGCGCGTTGCGTTTGCTTGTGTTCCGCACCTTTATTACCTTAACTAATCTTTCCCAATCTGTCAACTACTTTGCGAAAGTTTTTTTTCTAGTCGTCCCAAAGCTGCTCGCAGTAGGCTTTGAGGATGCTGGCGCAGTTGCCGATCGCCCCCAAGCGAGCAATCTCGAACCCCCACGGGTGTTCTGGGTGGGGAAGCCCAAACAAGCGGCGCGGGGGACATGGCCGAACTTCATGGCGATCGAAGCGTCGCTACTAAAACCGCTAATTGGCGCCAACTGCACCTCTACGCCCCCTGCTGCGGCTGCTGCGCGCAATTCCCCGTTCAATCCTTCACTTTAGATGATAGTAGCCAGAATTTAAGACCCCACTGATAGAGTGAGGCTTTGGGACTGTCAAACGGGAATCCCTAAAAATGTACGTCAATGGTATGGGTTTCCCGGCGATTAACGAGTTAAGGGAGTCACGCTCATCAGCTTTCCTGATGACGCTCATCAGTTTAACTGTCGCTACACATCTTTACAAACGTTAACAATACCGTTAATAATATAAACATCATCCGAACATTGACAACCAAATACAGCAATCATAAACAAATGACAACCACCTTACAGCAGCGCGAAAGCGCCAACCTTTGGTCGCAATTTTGTAACTGGGTAACATCAACCGACAACCGCATTTATGTAGGTTGGTTCGGCGTCTTGATGATTCCCACCTTGCTGAGCGCCACCATCTGCTACAT
>NZ_JAUBPE010000045.1:0-58405 GCF_036700565.1 Microcoleus pseudofavosus SVA1_A4 | reverse complement strand
TACAATTGATCGCGGTAGGGAAACGGCACTGCCGTGTCCTCCGTTTATATCATTCCGATGAAGAGCGGAATTGATATCACTCTCAAGCGGTTCAATTGAATAACCGAGCTAGGTTAATTGTTCAAGAGCGATATCAACCGCATCCACTGAAACACGAAAAAACTTTTAAACAAAGCTTAAAAATGAAACGGTATCGAGCGGCAATGGATAATAATTATTTAGTTCAAATTTTAAACTCTGCCAGTTAACGCTCGATATCTAACACCAATCTCAGAAGGAAATTTATCCGGCTTTAAGAACTTCATAAGTTCTTAAAGTTCTGATTTAATCTGCTTAAGTGGGGTTAAAGCTAAGAATTTTAAGAATGTTTTTTTAATTATTTAGTAATGCATAAATCCACGTTTTTGTCAAATTAATTTAGATGCGTTTACCCTGCCCCAGAAGTGACAAAAGAGGGATTATATCAACTCCCGTAGCATCGGAATTAATATTACCCAGAGTCAGGACACGGTAGTGCCGTGTCCCTACCCCAATTAATTGTAGGGACACGGCACTGCCGTGTCCTCAGTATCATTCCGATGCAACCGGAAACGATATTATTTTGCCCTTCAAAATCAAGTTCCAATTGCCTAACTAATCGATCGCGCCAGACAGGGCTGGGTGAGCTGCGGCCCACCCTACGTTATATCCGTTTACTTCACAGCAAGCTCGATCGCACTCCCAACCAACTGCTCGTAATCCGCCAACAACCACGGAGGCAAACAAGTATTCGCATCCTGAACCCGCAACTGTCCTAGGCGACAATACAGCATCGCCGCCAACAAATTATTCACAGCTTTAGGCGTTCCAAACCCTTTACTCAACTCAACAACCAACGAATTAAAAAACTCGCGATCGCTCTCATTCAGCGGCTCGTTAATAAACCCGCTGCCCAGCATTGCTTTGTAACCCTTGCCAAAATCGCTCCGGTACAAAACTTCTACTTGTTCGCCGGAAACGCTCAGCCACAAATCGGCAATTTGCTTGCGAATATGCCGCAAATCTGCTATTACCCATTCAGCCGTCGGGTCAATTTCATAAAGATTGATGGCAGCAGTTAATTGATTGAGAAACTGCGGCAGATAATCTTGTTTGACAACTGTTTGTTCTGTTGTCGCAAATGCGCTTTCAAACACCTTTTCGTAATCTTCAAGCAACCACTGCGGCAAGCGGGTGCGAGCATCGGGAACCCGCATTTTTCCCGGAACAAAATACAGCATCGCACCGAGCAGAGCATTGATAGCTTGAGGCTGCACCAACCCTTTGCTAATTTCGGTCAATTTATGCAAAAACTGCTGTTCGGCTTCAGTCATTGATTCTGCTTGCAAGCCGCAGCTAAGAATTGCTTGATATCCCTTGCGAACTTCTCCTCGGTAAAAACTTTCGAGTTTTTCTAAAGGAACACTCAGCCAAAAATCCGACATTTGTTTTCTGATTTGGCGGAGTTCCAAAACTACCGATTCGTCTGACGGATCGATGCGGTAAAGATTGACGCATCCTAACAGTTGATTCGCAAATTGTGGCGATTGAATGTATTGAGCTAGCAAGTCAGAACTTGAATCAGAATTGACGGCGGCTTCAGTCTCAAAAACTTGTTCGTAATCCCCAATTAACCAGTGCGGCAAACGGTTGCGAGCGTCGGGAATCCGCATGGTTTCCGGCGGGAAATACAGCATCGCCGCGAGCAAGGCGTTGACAGCTTTCGGATGCACTAATCCTTTGCTAATCTGGGTTAATTGCTGCAAAAATATTTGTTCGCTTTCTATCATCGCTTGACGTTGGAAGCCGCTCTTTAGCAGGATTTGATAGCTGTTACCTGAAGCGCTTTTGTAGGCGGTTTCGAGGTTTTCGGCGGGAACGTCCAGCCAAAAATCAGCGATTTGTTTGCGGATTTGACGCAGTTCGGATATTGCTGAGATGTTTGAATAGTTTCTTTGGTAAAGGTTGACGGCATTCGAGAGAATATCGCCCAAATCTGCCTGCTTGGGAATGCTATCCTGTAAGCTGTGGGATGCTTCCAGGTGGCTGGTTTGCCATTTGCCAAAGAGTTCTTGGAATAATTTGCCGATCGCCCCAGAGTATGCCACACTGTCAAAACAAGCGGGATTAGCTTGCATTTTCTGCTGAATTTCCTGCCGATAGCGCTGCCGCAGTTGGGGATTAGTAGCGAGATTAACTGCTAGCTGAATGTAAGATGCTTCGCTATTGGCAATTAAATCTGGCATAGAGAGCGATCGTAACACAGCCGCCCCCATTCGCGATCGTAAAGTATCGCCATCCCTAACCACAGTTGGAAGTCCCACCTCTAGCGGATCGACAAGAGAAGTAGTCCCCGCATAGGGATAGGAATCCAAATAAACATCCCCCAACTTCAAAACTTCCTTGACATCCGCACGGTTAGGAAAACTCTTCAACACCCGCAAACGCTTAGCATCAATACCATACTTAGCAAAAACGGCTTTCATATTATTCACAAAAGCCCCCCCTGGATAATGATTAGTCCAACTAGGGCCGAAGGGCATTAAAAACAGCACAGAATTAGGAACAGCAGCCATAATCTGTGCCCATGTTTCCCTTAACTCCGGCACTAGCTTATACAAATTCGCACTCGAAATAAACACAACCGATTCCTCGGAAATACCGATGCTATTTCTAGTGAGTTGAATGTTAGGAGTATAAGGTTCTAGGGTATAACTAAAACAGCAGCCAGGCCCGTCAATAGTTGCTAATTGTTCGCGATAATGATCCTGTCCTTCAGGTGCAGGTTCCATCAACTTGCCAGCAATGTAATAGTCAATGTGTCGCATTCCTGTGGTAATGGGAGAATTAAAACAGGTAGTTTGTACCCGCGCCAAGCGATGCAGCGCTAGTAAACTAATGGGATGAGTAACAGCAGTAATATTAGTAGCAATCAGCAGAATATCTAAATCATCAGCGCGGATCGCCTGAACTTGACTTGGCAAGTCATTGGACAGTTTAACCAGTCTGTCAGCGCGACTCTGACAATACTGTTCTAGTTTATTCCCGTCGAGATTGAGAGCGTACAAAATAATTTCAAATTGCTCTCGATTCAGATATTCAAAAGCCGGTAAAGTAGCGAAAGTTTCCGTCATCGCCCCGAAATGTTTAGTCAGGATACCGAGGCGAATTTTATGCCTGTTTGCAGGTCTAGCCGGAAAAATGCAATCTATCGCAGCCCCGCGAGTTTTCATGGCAAATTCAATAATATCTGCCCGCTTCGTGTAGATATCCTTGAGATTTTCACTATTGAAGTACAGAGGAATAAAGTTAGCGCTTTGTGTGAAGAACGAGGCGATATCCTGCCACACTTGTGAGTTTTGGTTCTTGAAGATATTGCTATGCAAATAACTGACCCATCCCTGCACGTATTGGCAATAATTGTCAGCCTCTCCTATTTCTTGAAAGAGAGTAGGCGCAGCAAACATAAATTTGAGATAGTCGTTGACAAACCAATTAGGTATAGCTGCATTTTCATAGTTCAGCAGCAACTGGTCAGCACGACGGTAGAGGGCGGCTGCTAGTAGATAGTTAATATCTTTGGGAGTTTTAATCCCCTGGGAGAGATGTGCTGTTAGTCTATCGATAACAGTCTTTTCGGCATCTGTCAGCGCTTCATCTTTGATATTGCTGTTTAGCAGTAGCTGATGCGCCTTACCTGCATCACCGCTATAGGCATTTGCCAGTTGTTCTGCGGGCAGATTCAGCCAATAATTGGCAAGTTGCTGCCGGGATTGGCGGATGTTAGCGAGGTTTACTTCATTAGCTTGGTCTTTTTGATACTCTCCCACATATTGGGACAGCAAAGTTAAAAATTGTTCGGGTTTGTTAAATTCAACTAATTCATTAGCAATTAAATTGCCGTGTTGCTGCAAAATTTGCTGTGACCAACGCACTTCTTCTGGTCTGTAAAGTTGAGAGTGCAGGTGAATAATTGTGGCTCTCATCAAGTCTAATTTTGGGCGCTCGCCAGCCATTTTTTGGGTTCTGCTAGAGCCGTCGCCGTGCTGCCTGTAATAGAGGTAAGGCTTAGGTAATCGATCGCCTAACCAGCCTTTTTCATAGGCAGAAATCCAAAATTCCCAATCTTCGCATCCCAGCTTCATCACTTTTTTCAAGCCACCTACTTGCTCGTAAATCTCCCTTCTAAATAGGGAAGTAGCGGGGGCTTGATTGTCTATCAAAAACCGATTGGCATCAAAGTCACCGTGGATAACTAAATCGCAGTTAGCTCCGAAGTGCTGCACATCTGTATAGACAAAACCAACCTTCGGTTTTGCTAACAAAATTTCCACGCACTCCTCGATAAATTTGGGATGAAGTTTATCATCAGCATCTAGGAATAAAATAAACTTACCTGACGACTGCTGAACGCCAACATTTCTCGAATCTGCGGGCCCCGTGTTGGGTTTATCTATGAGGCGAAGCGATTTTTGAGGATACAGTTTAATTAAATATTTTCCGAAGTTGCTGGTATCATCCGTGCTGCCATCATTGACAATTATGCACTCCCAGTTTGGATAAGTTTGACTAACAACACTTTCAACAGCTTCTCTGAGTAAAGTTGCGTGATTGTAGCAGGGAATGATTACGCTGACGAGTGTTTCTGCGGAGGTGCGGTAGGGGATGGCATTTAGCTGTGACGGAGAGATTGAAACAGGGACTGTAGTGCCTGGTTTGACTCCCCGGCTGGCGATCCCATATTCATCCCATATTTGCCGAGTTTCTTGCTGCGATATTGGCGATGAATGTTCCAAACCTTGTTGATTTTCGCAGTACAAGCCGAGAATTTCTGGCAAGTACACAATATTTTCGGTTTTGCCAATCCGCAGCCAAAATTCGTAATCGCCAGCCGCCGTAAATTCCGTTCGGAAATAGCCGTATTTTTCGTGCAGAGATTTTCTCCACATCGGTTGCGGGCCAATAATGCAGCGTCGTTCGAGTTCGCTGTAGTCAAATGTCGGCCAATTCCAGCGCTTTTCGGCTTGCGTTTTTGCAAAAGTATCGTTGGCTGTGCTGGTGATTAATTGATCGGCATAAACCAGACTTACTTCGGCGTTTTCGTCCAAGTATTTCGCCATAAATTCTAGGGCATCGGGGCGGTGTCTGTCATCGGTGTTAGCATTAGTAATGTAAGCTCCGCGCGACATCTTAATTCCTCGATTCCATGCGGCATATAATGTCTCGCGGTCAGAAGTGCGAGCGTACACAATCTTCGTATATTTCGCTTGAAATTCCCGCACAATAGACTGTTCGTTTCCTTGGGAACCGCTGTCAATCAC
The DNA here is from genome assembly GCF_036700565.1 of Microcoleus pseudofavosus SVA1_A4. NCBI lineage: Bacteria > Bacillati > Cyanobacteriota > Cyanophyceae > Oscillatoriales > Microcoleaceae > Microcoleus > Microcoleus pseudofavosus. The sequence continues at coordinate 53,066 of NZ_JAUBPE010000045.1, read as the reverse complement.
TATGATTTCCAGTTCGCCTTGTTTGTACAGCGTTTGCTCTACCAAGTCCTGCAAGCAACCGCGCATAAATTTTTCGGAATTGTAAGTAGAAACGATCGCAGATACTTTAAAAGCCGACGGGACAGGCTGCGACTTCTCAAATGCCGATCGCTCTAAATTGATTTGGTCGCTAGTTTCATATCTAATTATCTGCTGATTTTGGTCAATCATTTGCCCAGCTTGTACAGCGACACTTGTTAGTTCTGCTTGTAACTGATTGGGATTCTTTGAGAGCATTTCCTGAAATTTCCGCGACAAATCCGGCTGGAAAAAACCCGTGAAGTGAATTCCCATCTTTTGCCAAAAATCGTTGATGTAATTCACCGGGTGTTTGACATGATAGGCGATCGCAGTTTCTAAATATTTGACAGTCAACCCTTTTTGCTGAGCGATCAGCGGTATCCACAAATCCCACCAAGGAAGACCTAAACAGAATTGGGAATCAGGAAACTGTTTTAATAATTCCTTGTCAAAGAAGAAGAAATCAAACCCCTTAGCGTAAATTTCTCCGCCTGCTTTTTCGGGATAGTCAACATCTGTTCGCGAACCAAAAACTACGGCATTTTCAGCCTGTTGGCAGATAAAGGAAATTAAATCGCCGTCGGCTTTCAGGCGGATATCTGAATTGACAATACCACAGATTTTTGTACCGCGATCGCGCAAATAAACAAACAGATCGTCAAGATACACTAACGGTCTTCCAACCTCTGCCCGCGCGTCGCGTTTTACCTCATGAAAAGCAACATTTTTATAGATTGGCTGCAATTGACTAATTTCTTCCCGGCTATTGAGCGAAACAGCGTCAAATCCAAGCAATCGCCAGCTTTCTACAGCCGCCCGCTGATTTTCGATATTTCCCGGTGCAATACTCGTTAATATTGCCACACTGTTGCTATCAAAAGCTGGCGAGTTCCTCACACTCAAATTATCAGTATATTGAGGGCTGACTGTGGTTTTGACATAAAAAGCATCCCCCCAAGATGGATGAGATGGAGTTGCCACTGCTACTCGTTGAAAGCCATAAACCCTCAGAAAATCATCCACTTGGTCGATTAACGCGCACCCTTCATAGAGTTCTTCGCAATTAACTTCTGTACTGATTGCATCAATATATTTGAGAGTTTCCCTCGCCCCTTGCAAAGCCAAAAGTTCTGCGCCTTGAATATCAATCACCAGGATATTAAACTCTGATGAATTCAGAGGACTTTCTTGCATCAACGAGTCAAGAGTTTTCGATTGTACAGTTACTTGATTAACCTCCACCATACCGGGATAAATTTCCTTGTGCAGCTTTAGGGGTAGAATGCTGCTGCTCATATCGTGGGAATTCACCCGCAAATTAACAGTGCCGTTTTGGTTGCTGACAGCACAGTTTGCCAGCCACACATTAGGTATCCCTGCTATATTTGCTTTCAACCTTTCAAAGACAGATGGGTTAGCTTCCACAAACAACACTTTTTCCACACCCATCACTTGATATTCCTGCATTTCTTGCCCTTCGTGAGCGCCTATGTGGATCACACCTCGCGGGGCAATTGAGTATTGCTGGCAAAGATTCTGTAAGTCTAAATACCCTAACGTTACAGCTACTGCATTACTGATTTGCGGTACAGTTTTGATCTCCGATATATTATGTTGATCTTCCTCAAATTTTGCGTAGATATCTCCCCACAGCAATGCCTCATTAGCAGACTCTAAATAATTCAAAAGATGACTCTCAGAAACCCATTCAGAAAATAGCAAATTGCTGGCTTCGCCCTTGGCAATGTTGAAAAGTTTATATCCCAGACTTTTAAGATGATTTATGCAATTTTTCGTGTCTTCAATAAATTCTATAGCAAACTCAAATGATATGTAAGGAATTGGTACAGATAGTCCTTTTAATACCTGATACTCAAATCCTTCAACATCTATTTTACAAAATTTCGGGCATCCCCACAGTTCGATCATCTCATCTAACGTAGTAATTTCGACTGTAACAGTTTGATTCCAATCGTATTTTGAAAAACGCCCGGTTTTCCATTTTTGGGAAAAAGTTGATATGTAATTAGCATCAGTACATACTGAAAGATCCATAGTCCCCGCTTGCTCGCCCAACCCTTTATTAACGATGACAGCGTTGGGATTTTGGTGGTATTTTTGAGTTAAGATAGTTAAACAATCCGGTTGCGGTTCAAAGCATATTACTTTCGCCCCAGCAGCTAAATACAAATCAGCTTTCTGCCCAATGTTAGCCCCGACATCAAAAACAGTATCTCCTGCCTCAAAAAAATTGCGAATAAAATTAGTTGCCATTGATAATTTAATGTCCATTGTTCTTAATTATTGTTATTTGCCACCAGTGAAAGCCAAAGTTTAAGATTTTTGTGAACCGTCAATCTTAAACTTTGACCTTTTACAGCATCATTTTATGGAGCGCCCAAGCGCTGACGCTTAAACTTTTTGAGTTGTTCCCCGTTTGGAAACAGGCACATCGTCTGCCCTAGCCTCTGGGGTATCAGAGCGATCGCACTGCTATTTGTCCAAGGCTTGTTCAGAGTTATACGCCAAATCTGCTCCCTAAACAGGACTGCTGGCGATCGCCACCAATTTTGACAATCTTGACAAATTCTGTTCTATAGTGTAGCCGGAAATGTAACCCTTAAGACAGCACCCGAATCTCCTGACGACGCCCGGGGCAGTTCGGTTTCCACCACCTCAGACCGCCGCAGCATAGCCGGGATTCCTCACCACACAAAAACAAGTTACAATTACGTTAAGATTGATGAACATAAATAAAAAATCCCAAATCGCAGGGACTAAAAATTAGGAGGATCGACCTCGGTGAATAAACGCTGGAGAAACGCTGGCCTGTACGCACTGCTGGCTATTGTAGTCATTGCCTTAGCAACGGCATTTTTTGACAAACAGCCCCCAAGTAGGGAAATTTGGAAGTACAGTCAATTCATTCAGGAAGTCGAGAGCAAGAGAGTAGACAAAATAAATATCAGTTCTGACCGCAGCAAAGCTCTGGTCACAGCTCAGGACGGCAACAAGGTAATCGTTAACCTGCCGAACGACCCCGAACTGATCAACATCCTGACCAAAAACAACGTAGACATTTCCGTTCTGCCCCAAAGCGACGAAGGCTTTTGGGTAAAAGCCCTCAGCAGCCTGTTCTTCCCGATCCTGCTCTTGGTGGGACTGTTTTTCCTGGTGCGGCGCGCGCAAAATGGGCCGGGAAACCAAGCCATGAACTTCGGCAAATCAAAAGCTAGAGTCCAAATGGAGCCGCAAACTCAGGTGACTTTCGGCGACGTGGCCGGCATCGAACAAGCCAAGCTAGAACTCGCAGAAGTCGTGGACTTCCTGAAAAATGCAGACCGCTTCACCGCAGTCGGAGCAAAAATCCCCAAAGGCGTGCTGCTGGTCGGCCCTCCCGGAACTGGTAAAACCCTGCTGGCTAAAGCAGTTGCTGGAGAAGCTGGCGTTCCCTTCTTCTCGATTTCCGGTTCAGAATTTGTGGAAATGTTCGTGGGTGTCGGTGCTTCCCGCGTCCGCGACTTGTTTGAACAAGCTAAATCTAACGCTCCTTGCATCGTATTTATCGATGAAATTGACGCGGTAGGCCGCCAGCGGGGAGCAGGTTTGGGCGGCGGTAACGACGAACGGGAACAAACCCTGAACCAGTTGCTGACAGAAATGGACGGTTTTGAGGGCAATACTGGCATCATTCTGATTGCTGCCACAAACCGCCCCGACGTGCTCGATGCTGCGCTGCTGCGTCCGGGTCGCTTCGATCGCCAAGTTGTGGTCGATCGCCCCGACTTCGGAGGCCGCCTAGAAATTCTCAACGTTCACGCCCGCGGCAAAACTTTGTCGAAAGATGTGGACTTGGAGAAAATCGCCCGCCGCACTCCCGGTTTCACCGGTGCCGATTTGGCGAACTTGCTCAACGAAGCAGCAATTTTGGCCGCCCGCCGCAACTTGACCGAAGTCTCGATGGATGAAGTCAATGATGCGATCGACCGCGTGCTCGCCGGCCCAGAAAAGAAAGACCGCGTGATGAGCGAAAAGCGCAAAACTTTGGTAGCTTACCACGAAGCCGGTCACGCTTTAGTTGGTGCTTTGATGCCCGACTACGATCCCGTGCAGAAAATTAGCATTATCCCCCGCGGCCGCGCTGGCGGTTTGACTTGGTTCACACCGAGCGAAGATCGGATGGATTCTGGCTTGTATTCTCGCTCTTACTTGCAAAATCAAATGGCGGTAGCTTTGGGCGGCCGCATTGCTGAAGAAATTGTCTTCGGCGAGGAAGAAGTGACAACCGGTGCCTCGAACGACTTGCAGCAAGTGGCAAGAGTAGCGCGGCAAATGGTGACTCGCTTCGGAATGAGCGATCGGCTAGGCCCTGTAGCTCTCGGTCGCCAACAAGGCAATATGTTCATGGGTCGCGATATCATGGCCGAACGGGATTTCTCGGAAGAAACCGCAGCGACGATCGACGATGAAGTGCGTTTGTTGGTAGAACAAGCTTACCGCCGCGCTAAAGATGTACTTGTCGGCAACCGCCACGTCCTTAATGCTTTGGCAGATATGCTGGTGGAAAAGGAAACTGTGGATTCGGACGAATTGCAAAATTTGCTGGCTAATAGCGATGTCAAAATGGCAACTATTGCCTAATTGATTTTGGATTTTCGATTTTCGATTGAATCTAAAGTTTGAAATCCGTAATTGGGGTGATTCTGGGATTGTCTGGAATCTCCCCAATTTTTTATAGTAGGGTGCGTCGCTGCGACAATTCTCGCTATTTGCAGTTATCCCATCGCGACGCACCGCATGGTAGCACTACCTACCACTACCTACTAAACCTTGATTGTCCTGCCTGATTTTGGCTGACGAGCTTTGGCAACAACGGCACTGCTCATACTTTTTACCATTAGCAATAACATGACCGACAAACCCAGACCTACTACATCATTAAGCAAGAACAACCATAAAGGCTCTATTTCTGGACTCTGCCTCTGCATTCTTGAAAATTCACGGTTCAAAATATTTGAGGCAATAGTTAAAGCATAGAACCCTCCGATCAGGGGATTTATATACTCGGCAAACTTTGCTAATTCTCCCCCTTCCTGATTAAATCTGTTGGCAAATGTTGAGAGTGCATTCCAAATTCCCCATATACTGTATATCGGTATGATAAATCTTGCCATCGCTCCTCCTGGGGTGATAGGATAATCATTGAAAAGAACCTTGAGATCGACGTGCAGGCGATATAGCCAGACTAGAAAAAGCACGAACAAAATCAAGGCGACAAGAATTGTAACAATCAACAAAATCTGCTGCAAACCTTGAAGCGACGCCTCAATCGTTGGTGCAATTGCTTTCACCGAAGTTAAAAGCAGGGAAACGATGTTTAACGAGACGTTAGCCCAAGCGAACTGCATTAATAATCGACTAACTCCGTGGGACTTGAGAGGAGTAGCTGCATCAGAATTCTTCATTAGGTCTCCCAGAAAATTTGCCGCAGGAGGCTGCACCCACAGCAGACACGACTATATTAGTTTACATTTTTTTGTAGAGAGCAGCAACGTGTAACTTCTTCCCAAGGAACTCTTGGTTCATCTTTTCTAGATTCAATAATTATGCCATCGTAAACATCTTCCCAAAGTTCGCCTGGGTACTCGAAGTCAAGCAGCACCGCAATTTTTTCGCCTTCAGAATCAACTAAAAACTGAAAGTCGATCGGTTCGCCGCATTCAGCCAGCACGTCAGCCCAAAATGCACTGTGTTCTTTGAGGTCAACAATTGCAGCGGTTTTGTTGCCCTTATTGTCAGTTAAAAATTGAACGCCCCGCATAGTGTAGTTTGGCATATATCGGAGTGAGTAATGTGTATTAAAATTATATGCGAGTCAGAATTATCTGAGTGTCAAATTTGCGATCGTTACCAATTTAAAATCCTTCGACGATCGCGCTCACGCCGCAGTCTAAAATCTAAAATCTAAAATCTAAAATCTAAAATTTTATGAATCATCAATCTTGGTTGAAACAGCTAAAAAAACATCGAGCGATCGCCGTTATCCGTTCCTCCGAAAAGAAACTTGCTTGGCAAATGGCATCAGCGGTAGCAGCAGGAGGAATCCAGTTTATTGAAATTACTTGGAACACCCACAAAGCCGCTGAATTAATTGCCCAACTCCGCTCAGAATTTCCTACTTTTAGCATTGGCACAGGCACTTTATTAAACTTAGAAGAGTTGCAGCAAGCAATAGACTGCGGCGCTCAATTTCTGTTTACTCCGCACACCGATGTAGCTATGATTAAAACAGCAGTTGATGCCGGAGTGCCGATCGTCCCCGGTGCTTTTTCTCCCACAGAAATTTTGACCGCGTGGCAAGCAGGCGCTACCTGCGTTAAAGTGTTTCCCATATCGGCTTTGGGAGGCGCCGCCTACCTGAAAAGCCTGCAAGGCCCCCTGGGAAACATTCCTTTGATTCCCACTGGCGGGGTGACGCTGGAAAATGCGAAAGTATTTATTGACGCCGGGGCGATCGCCGTTGGTTTAGCCGGAGACTTATTTCCCAAACACTTAGTGGAAAATCGAGATTGGCGGGCGATCGTCCAAATTGCCCGAACTCTCTCCCAAAACTTAACAACTTGTTAAGCCCTCTTTCCAATCTAAAATCTAAAACCTAAAATCTAAAATAGTACAAGCCAATCTAAAATCTAAAATCTAAAATCTAAAATAGTACGAGGTGTGAGGAATGAACAGCATTATCAACTCAATTTACTTCCGCCGCGCTGGAACTTTCTGTGCCGGCTGCGCCCTCACTTTTGCTGCATTCTGCGGCGGTTCAATTCCTGCAATTGCCGGCGAACAGCACAACATAATTGCCAATAAAATTATGCAGTTGCAGCAATCCAGTCAGCGCTGGATTGAAATTGATTTGTCAAGACAAAGGCTAATAGCTTGGGAAGGAAATACAGCAGTTTACGCGGTGGTTATTTCCAGCGGCAAATCATCGACTCCCACCCGCACGGGAACCTTTGCGGTTGAAACCAAATACCGCGTTACTAGAATGACTGGGCCGGACTACGACGTGCCCGACGTTCCCTATACAATGTATTACGACGGCGGCAATGCAATTCACGGCGCTTACTGGCACAATTTGTTTGGCAATCCCGTTACTCACGGCTGCACAAATGTAGCTGTAAATCACGCTAAATGGTTATTTGAATGGGCCTCGGTGGGAACACCCGTCGTAGTGCACAAATCTCAGGTTTAGGGAATTGGGAATTGGGCATCGGGCATCGGGCATAGTCGAAAATTATTAGAACTGATGCACCGGTGGTCAGAAACCGGGTTTTTTTGCGAAATACTGCGTTACAAGCCGTAGATTCGGTCAAAAACCCGGTTTCTTCGATCGGAGTTCATCAGTTATGGTTTTTTTAGCTTGCTTACTTTACTGCTGTTTTTAACTACAATCCCAATTGTATAAAACCTTACTAAAATCTAATTGTCTGAGTGCTGATTCATCAATAAAAAAGTTACATACACCAGTGTCTCCCCACATAATATACACTGTCTCATCTCGATCGGTATCCATTTGGAATAGAAGAATATCTGCTTTGTGACATCGACGATCGTATTGTGTAAAATCAGGATAACCACCTATTTTATGACCTCGAAAAGATGATATTTCTTGGTACTCAAGGTAAATTTTACGCTCGGTGGTAAAAAACTCATCAATTTCTCCTAAAAGTTGGGTAAATTGGCGGTCACTGGTACTAATCGGCGCATATTTTTTAATAAATTGCAAGCCGCAACAGCCATGAACAGGAAAATATTCTGGTTCCGGCAAAAAATCATAATTGGTAATCATGTTTTCAACTGTGAAGTTGGGCTGAGAAAAATAGATTATTTTGAATTGTTGTTCGAGTGCGGGATTATCTACATTCGCGGAATTGCCCAACTCTAAACCATATAGGTCATCGTCGGCTATATAAAACTGCAAAATCCCCCGATCGGGAAAACTATCTAAAGGCGGTACTTCAGAAAAGTTGATTTGTGCTAGCAAGAATAAATATTTACCCTCAGCAGTTTTAGGATAGTCAAAGCCTTTAGGTAAATAGGGCAATCCCCCAAATTTACTCTGCCACCAATTAACCTGGTCATTATTCTGGGTTTTAATTTCGATGTAAGGTTTAATGGTAGCTTCGATTCTGTCGCGATACTTTTCTAGTTCGGGAGAAAGTGGAAATTCTAGTTGATAATTCATCTGTTTTTAACAATCAATTTGTTTTGAATGCAATCAGTAGAGTGCGCCGAAGCGCACGTTACCTGTAAAGCCTATTCCTAACTTAGCTGCACCACTGGTTTATCCTCTAACAAAGTTTCATTTGTCAGCAAATCTTCCACGGTAATGCGCAAAAAGCGCTGTTCGTCAACGCGAAACAAAATTTTGACGCGATCGCTCCCCGGATACCCACGCGGCGTCAATTGCGCGATACTGCGAGCTCCGTCCTTGTCATTTAGCGGCTGTACCGATGTTTGACCCGCGAGTTGGCGAGTAATTAACCTATCGCCGTCAAAATATATCTCCGTGCCGCCAGTTTCCGCTCCCAATTCGCCGATAATTAATTCTATACTCGGCTGATTTTCTAAAGAAGCCCCCAAGACTAATTCTATCGGTTCGCTCATCGGATAAGACTGGCCGGATTTAACTAAACTGTGCCAACTGTGGCAATTCTCGCGGCGGTTCCAGTAGCGAATGCCATAACTGTGATAGAGAAAATCTTTGATTTGTATGCCTTGACTCAGTTGCAGAGCACCTTGGGCGATCGCCTCAAAGGGTTTGTCGCACCGAATTTTTGCTGTGTCGAAATATTGCTGCACCCAACGCTGCACTGCGGGAATTTGGACAGTGCCGCCAACTAGCAAAACTGCATCGATGTCGCCAATTTCTAAGCCTTGGCGCCGCGCTTGCTGCAATACTTGATTCATGCACTCGTCGAGGTTGTCAAAAAACTGATGTTCGGCGAGGATAGACTCAAAGCGATCTCGGTCTAATTCTAATTCGTAACTTTCAAAATTTTCGTCATCAAAATAAACCTCAACTGCCTGATTCACCAAAGACAACTGAATCTTTAACCGTTCTGCTAATCTGGTTGTTATCGGAGATTTGGCCAGCTTTTTCGTTTTGACAAAATAGTCAACCAGCCAATTATCAATATCAGAACCGCCCAAATTTTGTCCGGCTTTAGCCAAAACCCGGGCAACTTTTGTTTTTTGGGCTGAAGATTCAGCCAATAACTTTTCGCCCCATTTGAGAATAAAACCGAGGGGCTTTTTGTCGGAGGAAGCGTCCAAACGTACTAAAGAAAGATCGAGAGTTCCGCCACCGAAATCAATTACTAACAGATTTTCGCGATCGGCCAAACCGTAACCCAAAGCAGCAGCCGTAGGTTCATCCAACATCCGCACCTGTTCTACTTGCAGAGATTGAGAAACTTGACCCAACCAATGGCGGTAAGCTTCAAAACTATCTACTGGCACAGTAAAAATCAAAGAATCTACGGGCAAGGGGAGTTCGCGAATTGAGTTCACAATTTGGCTCAAATACCACTCACCTACTCGTTCAAAAGTAACAAGTTGCCCGTCAAGTTCCGGCACAAAACCCTGAACAGAAGTGCCAATTCCCCGTTTAAAATTGCGAAAAAACCGAGAATCTCCACTCAAATCAAGGCCTTTGTCGCGGACTTGCTGACCGACTATAATTTTACTTTTAGCAGCGTCCTCAACGTAAAGCAAACTGGGAATTAGGGGCGGATTTTGAGCCGAGATTGCCGACAATCCCGGTAATTTCAAAGTTTCGGGCTGCTGGAGGGCTTGATTCCAGCGAGCGACGACGGTGTTGCTAGTTCCAAAATCAATTGCGATCGTCATTCAGCCAAAATATACAGCTACTAGGGATTAGATTATATTATGGTATTTAGAGCGGCAAATACAAACATAATATCATGACTCAATCCACTTTCTTTGAAACCGAGAACGAAGAGCCTGTACAGGGAATTACTGAAATTGCAGTATGCGGCTACAAGTCTATTTACGAAGAGTGCCAGATTGAAGTGCGATCGCTGACAATTCTAGCCGGTGCCAACAGTTCTGGTAAGTCTAGCATCATGCAGCCACTATTGCTGATGAAGCAAACGCTAGAAGCCCCTTACGACCCCGGTGGTTTGAAACTTGACGGGCCTAATGTTAAATTTACATCAGCAGAACAGGTATTGTCTAAACTATCTCCAGAAAAATACAGGGATGAGTTTTCTCTCAGGCTGAATATAGACACAGATAATTTTTTTATCAGCTTATTCAGAAAGCAGCCAAAGCACGGGCTTAAAGTTGTTAGAGCGACTTACTGTATTCCTGATTACGATGGTGAAATTTTTACTATTTTTCCCGGAATGCAGCATCAAGAAGTGGTGAAAATTCTTCCTGAAAAACTGGCTGAAGATTACAATCTATTTTTAGATGACATCGACGAGAAAGAACTGCTGTGGAATGTGAGAAATGTCCGATGTTTTCTAGATTTGCGACTTCGCTACAGTCAGTTGAATGTATCCTATTTGCCACCAATGAATTTCCCCAAGCATATTCGCCGTATCATCCACGTTCCCGGGTTGAGAGGCAATCCAGAACGCACCTACAATACCGCAGGAGTTGGCAGTGAATTTCCGGGTTTTTTTGAAAATTATGTTGCTAGTATAGTTAATTACTGGCAAGAAACAAAAGACGAGCGACTGATAAAATTGGGTCAAGCTTTAGAGTTATTAGGACTTAACTGGAAAGTTGAAGCCAGACAGATTAATGACGTACAAATTGAACTGCTGGTAGGTCGTTTATCCCGCAGCGGGAGTGCAAGCGATACGGTTAGTATTGCTGATGTTGGCTTGGGAGTATCGCAAACGTTGCCTGTTTTAGTTGCCTTGCTTGTAGCAGAACCAGGACAATTAGTTTATCTAGAACAGCCGGAAATTCACTTGCATCCTCGCGCTCAAGTTGCTTTAGCACAAATCTTAGTGGATTCTGCAAATAGAGGTGTGCGAGTAGTTCTAGAAACTCACAGCGAATTGCTGCTTTTAGCAGTTCAATCGTTAGTTGCCGAGGGTAAAATATTACCTGATTTAGTAAAACTTCACTGGTTTAAACGGCGCGACGATGGTGTTACAGAAGTCAGCAGTGCCGATTTAGACGAGACGGGAGCTTTTGGAGATTGGCCTGAAGATTTGGGCGATGTTTCTTTGCATCTAGAAAACCGCTATTTGGATGCAGCAGAAGCTGTTTTGTGGAAGCGTTAACATGGTAGATAAAGTTTCTAAACGCCTGGTAATAGATGCTTCTGTTGCGCGTGCTGCTGGTGGAGAAGATGCAACCTATCCCAAATCGGTTTACTGTCGGGATTTCCTTGAAGCTGTCTTGGATCTTTCTCACCGAGTTGTGATGACTCCAGATATTAGAGATGAGTGGAACAAACATCAATCAAAATCTGCTCGTATATGGCTGCGCCGGATGGTGGCCAAGAAGAAATTATGTCCCTGCGGTATCGCGGTAGATAATGATTTGTGGTGTCAAATTGAAGCAAAAGCCGAGAGCGATAAAGAGCGGGAAGTAATGGTTAAAGATTTGCGGTTGGTGGAAGCTGCGATCGCTACCGATCGCACAGTAATTTCACTTGATAACAAAGTAAGACAATGTTTTGCTAAAGTAGCAGTACAGGTTGATCGGCTTAAAGATATTATATGGGTAAACCCAGCCCAAATGGAAGAAAAACCCCTTGATTGGCTGAAAAATGGTGCTGAACCTGAAAGAGAACGATCGCTCGGATTTCAGAAAGCACACAACTGAGTAGATTTAGAGTAATTCCGGGTTAGTAGGATCGTCCGTGCGATCGCCATTTTACCAAATTTTCGTTGCCACAAAGGCGCGCCACTTTAATAAGCGGCACAAAACTCATACCATTTTAGATTTTAGATTAAAGAATTGGGAATGACTGACTGCATAAGGCTTTGGATCGCGGGCCTACAGTTGCATTGTTTCTTGAAAGTGGTATATAACCTGTCCGCCGCCGCCAAGCTTTTACCTTCGATCTCAATCCAATTTTAAAATGAAGCGTGAAAAATGCTGGACATGGGCGATCGCAAAAAAGCACTATTGGCTCTAACACTGCTTGTCCCTGCAGCTAGTATTGGTATAATAGCAGCCTTGTATATTGCCCCGGGAGTCTGGGGACAAACACTCTCAGTGTTGTGTCAAGTTTGGTTGCTGGTTTTTCCGATCGCGTGGTCTGTTTTGGTCGATCGCAAAAAGCTCAGTTTATCCCTGCCCCAGCGCCAAGAATTGCTGGCTGGATCTATGTGGGGAATATTCATGTTTGCGATGATTGTAGGTATCTATAGCCTTTTCGGCCAGCACTGGATCGATCCTGTAGTTGCTAAAGAAAAATCGCACCAATTAGGTATTAGCAGCGCTAATATTTACTTGATTGTTGAAGCGTATTTTGTGCTGGTTAACTCGCTGATTGAAGAATTCACTTGGCGGTGGTTTGTCTGCAACAAATGCCAGATTCTCATACCGGGAAGAAAAGCAATATTTCTGAGTTCGCTATTTTTCACGCTCCACCACATTTTTGTAATAGCAGCTTACAGCGACTGGCCGGCTGTGCTCTTAGGCTCATTAGCTGTCTTCGCCGCCGGGATAATTTGGTCTCAGTCTTATCTGACTTACCGTTCGCTTTGGTCGAGTTATATCAGCCACGCGATCGCAGATTTGGCACTGGCAAGTATTGGTTGGCAAATACTCTTTAATTAACTGCTTTTTCAGGGAATATTACGGCAATTTTATAGTAAAAATTGACCCTTTTCCCAACTCGCTCTCCAGACTAATATCTCCCCCTATTATCTGACCGAATTTATTGGCGATAGTAATTTCACCAGCTTCGGTAAATTTGCTGGCATTGCTCAGCAGGCTTAACAAACACTGATAAATCTTAGTAACATCAGTAAGCTGTCGGGCATCTAAGTTGTATTTTTCGGGCTGGCTACAAGATCCCACCCCACAATAATGTCATCAAACTTGACTGTAAAATTTAGATGCGCCTCAGCTTATAAACCGTGCCGATATCTGGGGGGCTGCGACACAACCCCCAAGATTATGCCGATTGTCATCCTCAATCGCAAACTTAGGAACAATAGAACTCTTGCAAAAATACAATGCACCCCACCCCAACCCTCCCCTTAGTAAGCGGAGGGGGCAAGATTTTTCTTGTTTCCCCCCTTTATAAGGGGGGACTAAGGGGGGTGAATTTGACTTTTGCAAGATATCTAATGATTATTTGCTCAGACATTTTTTTTGTAAGCGAGCTCGTTGGATACCTACCGCTAAGCTGCTGCTGAGGAGTCAATGTTGACACGATTTATGCCGATCGGCCCTTGCTTCTTTCTTCGATCTTTACAGGGTCATTTGATAATTTGCTGAACTTTTTTTACGGTAATTACTTAGACAGGACTTGCGCAGGCACGCTACATATACTCGGCGCAGAAGTGACAGTTGCTTTTGTCATCCTTTCCTGCGATCGCCTTTTATTAACAAATTTAAAACTCCGCCAGCTAATTAAATTTATACCGATGAAACTCTATGTTCTGTAGCGCGATTGAGAAACCTACTTTTTCAAACAGTGGACGCATCAACCGGGTTTTTTCACGAAAATATGACAAGTGAGGGCGAGAGATATCGGTTGAAAAACCCGGTTTATTCCCTGATTCGCGCGTCCAGGACTGTCATTGGCTCGATCGCGCCCGTGTCGGTATTTGAGAAAGCCACCATCTCTGAATCCTGACAAAATATCGTATTTTGTCAAGGAATACTGACAGAACAGTTACCAAAAAATCAAAGCTGCCGATCGGTGTTTAGATCTGTGGGAGCGATCGGGAAATCAACATTCTCTAAGTAAGAATTTCCCTCTTGAATGCCCAGTATAAAATTTTTCCAACCGCGAGCGTCAATCTACTGAATATTGTTACCAATGCTACCTTTCGTCCCCACAGTAAAGGTTAAGTTCTTTTCAGTTTCCAGTACATCCCTATCTGTAGGATAGGCAAGTGCTGTTCTGTTAAACAGGAAGTGTTGTCTAGCTTGGTGTTTGGCGCGAAAAAAGCTGCTTTTTGATGAGGTATCTGTCTTTAGGAGGAACTTTCGCGAACCTAAAAATTATCCCTATAGGAACTGTTTCGCGATCGCATCAATCATTATTATCAATTCAATAACAGCGAATTTGTGGCAGATCGATACTGGGGTGTTGCGAACAGTCGTTAGGTTTGATTCTATGTACACACCAGGAAAGCGGTAATTAATATTCACCCGCCCCTCTTTCCTGTCGGACTCTAATACCTGCGCTCCTCGCAGCGCCCAAAGCGAGTCGGAGTCTTCAGCGGGACTTAAAAATGAAAATCACCTTTGTTCTTCCTACTCTGTGTCTCACTGGTGGAATACGCGTAATATCTATTTTCGCAGAACGTTTGAGAAAGCGAGGACACTCCGTGTTCGTCATCTCTGTACCCCACGCGCAACCGAGTATGCGCCAGCAAGTCAAGTCGCTGCTGCGGGGACGGGGTTGGATTTCCACACCTGAAAACGAGCCCTCATTTTTCGATAACTTAGGTGTAGAACACAAAATTACCGATCGCTACCGCCCGGTAGAGGACAAAGATGTACCTGACGCTGACGTAGTAGTTGCCACCTGGTGGGAAACCGCCGAGTGGGTAGCCAAACTCTCTCCCAGCAAAGGAGCAAAAGCTTATTTTCTCCAGCACCACGAAGTTTTTGACTATCTACCTCAAGGTAGAGTAGAAGCAACCTGGATGCTGCCCATGCACAAAATTACGATCTCTCAGTGGTTAGTTGACCTAGCGAGGACTAAATACGGCGATCGCCAAGTTTCCTTAGCTCCTCCGAGCGCGGACACCAAGCAATTTTACGCCCCTCCTCGCAACAAACAATCGGTTCCTACAATTGGAATAATGTACTCTACAATCTACTGGAAAGGAACCGACATCGCCCTCAAAGCTTTTTCCATAGCTGCTGAAAAAATCCCCAACCTGCGTCTGGTTGCCTTCGGTGTAGATGCCCCATCCTCGGAATTGCCCCTACCGGCTAATGCTGAGTATGTAATTCAACCCGACCAAGACAAACTCAAAGACTCTTACAGCAAATGCGATGCCTGGCTGCTGGCGAGCCGCTCAGAAGGCTTCGGCTTGCCAATTATCGAAGCGATGGCGTGCCGCACTCCCGTCATCAGTACCCCAGCAGGCGCTGCTCCTGAAATTTTGAGCGGCGGTACTGGCATACTTGTAAGACCAGAAGATCCCCAAGAAATGGCAAAAGCCATAGAGTCTATCTGTCAGTTGCCAAATTCCGAGTGGCAAGCCATGTCCGAAGCCGCCTATGCCAAGGTGAGCAATTATACTTGGGAAGATGCCACGGATCATTTTGAAGCGGGATTGAAAGTTGCTGTAGACAAATCTAAACAGCGCGACGTTAACATAGTTTCCTCTTCTCCCTACTATGCGACCCCAGCAGCGGACCACAAAAAAGTTGAGGTTGGATGCTAACAGCAGCAATTTGAAATTCTGCCCGCCGCCGCGTCAAGAGCGCGGGATTCTCCGCAGAAACTCAATATCGTTTGGCGGGGTGCTTCTGCCAAAACTACTAAAATCGCCCGTGTCTTGTTTCTACGCAGCAGTCTCGACACGAATTCTGGCCCCACCGGCTAGCGAATACTGGTTATAAAGCGATCGCCGGCCAAAATCTGAACCCTAGTGCAACGGAGGTTTTGAGACTCGCGCCGTTACAGGTTAAACTTGTCCAGTCCTCAAACATCTCCCGATTTGTAATTGGGAAAAATCTCTGATGACAAAGTAAGGTCTGCTCGACTATCAAGTGACGATCGCCTCCAGCAGAACCCCCGCACC
The DNA here is from genome assembly GCF_036700565.1 of Microcoleus pseudofavosus SVA1_A4. Lineage (NCBI taxonomy): Bacteria > Bacillati > Cyanobacteriota > Cyanophyceae > Oscillatoriales > Microcoleaceae > Microcoleus > Microcoleus pseudofavosus. Next base: position 37,017 of record NZ_JAUBPE010000045.1, on the reverse strand, counting down.
TGCACACAACCCAAAAAGAGACTTGTAAGTGTGAAATTCATGTTATCTATGGAGAAGTTTGATCGACCAGTGTCAATCTTCGGCATCTACTCATGAAAATTACTTTTGTCCTTCCTACCCTTTGTCTTACAGGTGGCATGAGGGTATTATCCATCTACACAGAACTTCTCCAAAAGCGAGGACACAAAATATTTATCGTCTCTACGCCCCCGGAGCAACCGACTTTGATCCAACAATTGCGATCGCTGCTCAGAGGTAGGGGTTGGCTGTCCGCTCCCAAGAAACAAGAGTCTCACTTTGACAAGGTGGATGTCGAATGCCGAGTTCTCGAAACCGACCGTCCAATTACCGACAAGGACGTACCTGATGCGGATATTATCATGGCTACTTGGTGGGAAACTGCCGAGTGGGTAGCAAAACTCTCTCCGAGCAAAGGAACGAAAGTATATTTTCTCCAACACTACGAGGCTTTTGACTACGTGCCAAAAGGTCGAGTAGAGGCAACTTGGCGGCTGCCGATGCACAAAATCGCTGTGGCCCAGTGGCTGGCCGACATAGCTCGGAATGAATACGGCGATTTGTCTGTATCTCTCGTCCCTCCCACCGTGGACACCAAACAGTTTTACGACGCCCAGTCGCGAGCGAAGCAGCCGCAAGGCAAGCAATTAGTTCCCACAGTCGGGATGTACTATTCTACAACTCCTTGGAAAGGCTGCGATCTTGCCCTGAAAGCTTTCTCTCTAGCTGCTAAAAAAATTCCCAACCTTCGTTTAGTTGCATTTGGTTCCGGCCACGATAGTCCTCTTCCCAATTTGCTGCCGCCTGGTACTGAGTATAATAATGCACCTACTCAAGACCAACTAAAAGAATTTTACAGCAAATGCGATGCTTGGCTGTTTTCTAGCAGCTCCGAAGGCTTCGGATTGCCAATTTTAGAAGCGATGGCTTGTGGCACTCCAGTCATCGGCACTCCTGCTGGTGGGGCTCGGGAACTACTTGCTGGCGGGGGTGGAATACTTGTCAAGCCAAAAGACCCAGAGGATATGGCACTCGCGATCGAGCAGATTTGTCAGTTGTCTGATGCCGAATGGCGGGCAATGTCAGAGAAGGCTTTGGAGACGGTGATAAATTATACTTGGGAGGATGCAACTAATCTCTTCGAGGCTGCACTGTACGCTGCTGTGGAAAGTCAGGCACAATTAACTCATAAGGCGTAAAATTGAGGTTGATTTAAAAGATTGGGGTTGGGCGATCGTTTAATCTAGAATTTTTATCGGGCAATTTGAGTTGTCTTTGTATAATTTTACTGCCAAAAAAGACCTATGGTTGCATTAATCCCAGTTGCTATGTTCGGCTTTATTCCAATCGTTTTTTACCTGTTTGTGAGGTTTCCGCCTCTGCGGGCAGTAGTTATAAGTTTTGTGGTAGGGTGGCTTTTTTTACCCCAAGCTTCTTATCCCATCCCCTCATTGCCACCGTATACCAAAATCTCCGCAGCTTGCTACGGCATTTTGCTGGCTACTATAGTCTACGACACTGCTCGCATCACCTCTTTTAAGCCGGGTTGGCTGGACGTGCCCATGGTAATTTGCTGTTTGTGTCCAATTGTTTCACAAGTTAGTAATGGCGGCAGCCCGATTTCTCCGACTGTCAACCAAATCGTTACTTGGGGTCTGCCTTATTTTTTAGGACGCTTGTATCTGGGTAATTTAGACGGGCTGCGACAATTGGCGATCGGGATTTTTGCAGGTGGGTTGGCATACATTCCTTTTACTTTAATTGAAGGGGTTAAGGGCCCCCTTCTGCACCAAATGGTTTACGGCGTCAGTGCCTTTGAGGACTGGGGTCAAGCAAGGCGTATGGGGGGGTGGAGACCGGTAGTATTTATGCAGCACGGTTTGATGGTGGGCATGTGGATGATGACAGCCGCCTTAATCGCAGTTTGGCTTTGGCAAACGGGGACGCTCAAAAAGTTTCAGGGTCGCAACATCAAGACTTTAGCAATTATATTAACTATCGCTTTTTTCCTATGCCGTTCTACTGGCGCCTACAGTTTATTTGCAATGGGGCTACTCGTATTATTCTCTGCCAAGTGGTTTCGCACCTCTTTGCCCCTGCTATTGATAATTGGATATATCGTGTTTTATCTGTACGTAGCTGCATCGGGTCAATTTTCGAGCAAAGACGTAGTTGGCTTCATTACTCAACTATTTGGCGAAGAACGAGCCGCCTCTCTGAAGTTTAGATTTGACATGGAAGAGATTTTGGGGGAAAAAGCGCGGCAAAGATTTCTTTTTGGCTGGGGCGATTCCGGCGGAAACCGCGTATACAACCAGTACGGTAAAGATATCTCGGTCACCGACAGCTTATGGATTATTGCATTTGGAGTCAACGGTGCAGTCGGTTTAGCTAGTTTATTTTCTTCATTGTTACTTCCTGTTATCGTATTTTCCGTGTTCAAGTATCCCGCCAGAACCTGGTCTAATCCCAAAGTAGCGCCCGCTGCCGCCTTGGGAGTAGCCTTAACTATGTACGTGTTTGACTGTGTTTTGAACGCTATGACTAACCCGATTTTTGCGCTCATTGCGGGAGGAATATCGGGTCTGGTCTTAAAAGCTCCAGAAAGTCTTAAGGCCAAGAAAACCAGTTCGCCACCAAGAAGACAGTCGCTGGTTCACCAAAAATCAGGATGATTTTCAGAAATGCGATCGCCGCTCCACTTCAAGTTTGAAAATATCTTGAATTCGCTGCATACAAAAACTATAAAACCTACCACCTTTGCATCAAATTAAGTTCGGGAGTTACGCTCTCTTTCTCACTCGATCAAAATTAGTATAAAAAAAATTATTACATTAATTTATAATGCTTCAACTATTAGCACGGGATTGTGTTTTTATTAAAACTGTGTTGCGGGTTGTAAACCAAAATTGGCTTTATACACTTTTTGCTAAAACAAGCTGATTCTTTACACAATCTTTAAAAATCCTGACTGGACAGGTAGGGTGTACAAGGATATACTTAAAAAGTATATTCACCTAAACGCCTTAGTGAAAACACGAGGCTCTAGTGTGGGTTGTCATAGTTTTAGTTGTAGTTTAATATAAAGGGTGGAAGGGAATAACAAATGAAAACAGTTAATTTATTGAATGTCTCGATAGATAACTTGTCAATAACAGAGTTGTTTGAAAAACTTGACTGCGAAGGTGGTGTCGTATTTACGCCCAATGTAGACCACTTGATTAAGTTGCAGTATGACCGCGACTTCTATGAAGCTTACAATACCTCTACTTATAGAGTCTGCGACAGTCAAATATTGATGTATGCCTCCAAGTTTTTGGGTACTCCTCTCAAAGAAAAAATTTCCGGTTCTGACTTGTTTCCGGCGTTTTATATGTATCACAAAGATAACGAGAAGATTAAAATATTTTTGCTAGGAGCTGCGGAAGGTATTGCTAGCAAAGCCCAGGAAAAAATTAACCAAAAAATTGGTAGAGAAATAGTGGTTGAAGCACTTTCTCCTTCTTTTGGCTTTGAAAAAAATGATGAAGAGTGTGAAACAATAATTGATGCGATCAATAAATCAGGAGCGACAGTTCTGGCTATAGGAGTGGGAGCGCCCAAGCAAGAGAAGTGGTTGGTTAAATACAGGAGCAAATTAACACACGTCAAAATTTTCTTAGCAGTAGGTGCAACCATTGATTTTGAAGCTGGTTGCAAAGCAAGAGCTCCCAAATGGATGAGTGAAGTCGGCATAGAATGGGCGTACCGACTGTTAAGCGAACCGAGAAGATTGTGGAAAAGATATTTGATAGAAGGTCTGCCTTTTTTCAGATTAATATTAGAACAAAAATTAGGGTTTTATAAAATGCCTTTCCTTGACAGCAAAACCAGGAAGCTAGAATGGGAAGGCGGTTCCTAAAAACTGGATCGACAAATCTCTAGCGTAAATTAAGCTGAGTATCAGAGAAAGTGCGTTTGACTTCAAGGTAAGACGGATGCAAGCTGTGGATAGTCCGATCGCACTTTCTCTCAAAATTATTCATTTTTGCTTTCAAGTCCAGGTAAAATCGGAAAGAAACCTTTTGTGGAAAATCCTACTTAGGGATTTAAATCATGAATCTGCCTTCTTTCTTGTGGTTGTGGAAAATAGCGGCTTGGTCAATGGGTGTTTCCCTGTTAGCTTACCTGTTGCTGGCCGTTACTGGAACGTGGATGTTTGCCGCTCGCAGTACCAAAAAACCGCGCCCAAAATGGCTGCGTCCTTTTCATGTGGCGACTGGTGCGGGGATGGCGACTTTGGTAATTTTACTGCTGGGAATTGGTGTAGTCGGTACGCTGGGATACTACGGCAATTTGGGTCACTCGGCTCATTTACCGGCGGGGTTAGCTGTTGTGGCTTTGGTGTTGGTTTCTGTTGGAAGCGGTCTGCAAATTGGCCCTAAACATCCTTGGGCGCGTCCCCTCCACATCACCACTAATTTGGCTTTGTTTGGGGGATTTGTGATTGTGTTGCTCACAGGATGGACCATCGTACAAAAGTATTTGCCAAAAGTTTAACGTTTGTAGTGAGGAATGCAAGTCCTCAGACTTTTATGAGGACTTGCATTCCTCACTACAAACCTGCTTCTGGTGACGCTGCACATTATGTTTTAGCTATGAATTCTAAAATATGCTGCGCGGTAATCTGCGGCTTTTCTAAGTGGGGAACGTGCCCGCAATCCGGTATCCAAATTAGTTGAGAATTTGCGATCGCACTTTCAAACTTTACCGCATCCGCCGTCCCCAAAATTCGGTCTTGTTTCCCCCACAAAATCAGCGTTGGCTGCTCTATTTGTGACATTTTTTCCCCAAAACCTCCGTAACCGCCACTTTTGGTAAACGCAATTAAAGCTTGATTCCAATTGGGCATTTCTAAATGGAGGGCGGCGCAAGTTTGTGCATCGACAGAAGCCCAAGTTTCATCGAAATAAGCATTCACGCTAATTTTTTGGCGGATTTTGGGGTTTCGCAAAAATGAAGTTGCCAAATAACCTAAAGGAGGAACTAAAAATTTCCCCTTATTAGAAGTGATGGCAAAACCAGCACTATCAATCAAAACTAATTTTTTGACTGCTTCAGGATGATTGAGAGTGAAGTCAATTGCTGCTGCACCTCCCATCGATGCACCGACTAAGATTACAGGCTGCGAAATTAGCGTTTTCCAGAAATAGTAGAGGTGACTTCCAATCGCCGTCGCGCTGAATGGCAAACCCGCAACTCTTTCTGTAAAGCCAAAACCCAATAAATCAACTGCCCAAGTTTCATTGTTTTCGGCCAGGAGTGGCAACAGGCGGCGGAATTCAAACACGGAACTGTCGAAGCCGTGAATTAGCAAAATAGGGGTGTTTCCGCTGCCTTGACGCGCGTAGGTTGTGGCAATTGGCCCAGAAGATAAGGGAGTTGTAATTGCCTCGCGTTGAATGCTTTGGGCTAAAGCAATTGAGGTAGATTCTGTTAGCTGTGCGATCGACTTTGGGAGAAAACTTGCTGGCATAATTCTTGATAAATTATTAATCGGTAGGGGCGGTGCCCTGTGCTCGCCCTAACATTTAAGTATATATTGCTTGCTCGATCGCTATTTTAGGAGTTGGGGCGATCGAGCCATTAAAATTCGATCGATACTTAGTATCCCTCAGCCCAGGCTAGGGTTGAGTTTGTTAACCCGATGTTAAAATATTTTATAATCCTTGCCAATAATTCCTTTTTAATCTACTATTACCTTCCTCTGCGTCAAAAGCGCCTCTGCGGTTCCTTCAAAAAAACTAATTGACAAATCCAATAAAATTAGCATACCATTTAGTCAAACATCTGAATATATGTTCAATAATTTTTACAATTATTCTAAAATCTCAAAAAGATACTGATAATAACTCAAAGTCCATCCCTCAAAACCTACAAACTAAAATTGGCGGAATAAACTGGGGCAACTGCGCCAAAACAGGAGAAGCCGGTCTGCAAAAATTGCCCGAAATTACCGAAATTAATGTAGTCTTTGCCACAGAAACTTTCGGTATAAATTGAACAAGGAATAGCAATTGCAACTTAAAATTTAAAATTTAAAATTGCTTGGCGGCTGTGTAGAGATAGCCAAAAATTCAGTATTTCTTCGCCGACTTGTTCTGGATAGAAGTGGTGAAAGAAATGCCTGCCGTCTTGACATTCCCAAAGCCGAGATCCTTTTTTAATAAATTTCGACCAGCGGCGCATGACAATAGGAGATACCACAAAATCTGTTTTGCTGCTGCATATCAACAAAGGTACTTCTACACCTTCATCGCGTAAATTACTCATTTTAAATAAGGAGTGAGGACAAGGAGAACAGGCTAAGTCATCCTCAAAATATGATATAAATCTTTGATTGATTATTTGATTTTGCAATCCCAGCATATCGCCAACCATTTGAGTCAAAACTTGTTTTCGGCTCCAGGAAAAAGCTGAAAGATGCGTATAGTAATGTGATTGCCAATTAATAGCAGATGGCAAACCGACAGCTAAAAGTCCCAAAGAACTTACTTTGTGAGGATAGCGGCGCGCATACATTAAACCAACTAATCCGCTGGTACTGTGGCCTATGAGATGAATTGGGCGATCGCGCAATGTTAAAAAATCGTGCAAAAGTTCAACAGCCATATCTAAAGAGCAAGCTTCGTCTTCAGTTTGTTGGTATTCCCATATTTGCACTGGTACAGAATCATTTAAGTAGGAAAGCAGCGAGCGATCGAAGAATTGCAAACTCGGACTTACACTTAACCAAAGCACGTCATCTGAACTAAATTTCATCTATTTTAAGTTTGAGATCGAGTTATTAACAATAATAATTTATCTGCTAGATTTTTCGGGCAGGTCGAGTGCGTAATTTGGATTTCCGAACATAATCTAATTACAAAACTCACCTGCTACCGTTAAGTCTACAAGCTAAATTCTTTCTTGAGTTGAGATACCCAAGATTTGATGCGCGATTCCGTCAGCTCGGATTGGTTGTCTTCATCAATAGCAAGACCCAAAAACTTGCCATTCACTACAGCTTTAGATTCATTAAAATCATAGCCCTCTACCGGCCAATAACCTACTGTTTCGCCGCCCTGTTCCGAAATTTTTTCAGCCAGAATCCCCATTGCATCCATAAAATTATCCGGGTAGCCTTCTTGGTCGCCAGTTCCCACATAAGCTACTTTTTTGCCGCTAAAATCAATATCATCAAGTTCGGGCAAAAAACCTTCCCAGTCGCTTTGCAGTTCGCCGATATTCCAAGTCGGACAAGCGATAATCAGACATTCGTATTCGGCAAAATCATCATTTTCAACGCTGCCGATCTCGTGCAAGGTCACGATATTGCCGCCAAATTCATCCCGAATCATTTCAGCTACCGACTCAGTTTTCCCAGTTGTAGTTCCGTAGAAAAGACCAATTGCTTTTGACATTTTTACTCCGAAGGTGAAATTTGATAGTGCTTGAAAATTATTTTTTTTGAGTCAGGATTTGGCATTTCCTGCCTGCAATTCAGACAAAAACAGTAGACGCGGTTGTGGCAAACCTGAGAAATTAAGGAGTCAAGGCAGCAAGGACACTGTTTTTTCATCGGGTTAAAGTTGAAAATTCATCAACCAAGCTAACTCGCTCATATCGGGGTCGGGTTCGCAGTCAATTAGTAACAAATTCAGCGTCGTTGCTACTTTTAGGGTGCGCGGGATGCCGGCGGGTACAAACACAAATACTCCCGGTTTTAAAGTGACTGTTCGATCGCACACCGTGAGAGTTCCCACTCCTTCTAAGACGGCGAGGGTTACATCTTTGGAGTCATCGAGGTCAGGTATTTCAGAATTTTTACCCAAACTCATCAGTTTTTGGCTGTCGGCGGGTTGTCCGTCGCTGATTCGCGAGGCTGACGCGGAAACTATTGCTGCTGTCACGGTGATTGACCTCCAGGTACTGTTAACTTCCGCTCGTTATTGCAATTTATATTCAATAAGCTACCATGCAATTTAGATAGATTGTCAAGCCTTTAATATTAAGATTTGTTACAAGAGGCTGTGTATCTGGGTTTACAAGCAGCGATTGCACCCCAAATTTGATAGGGGGGGGTAATTTGGGACGATAGAACTGCGATGGGCGATCGTACCCACCGCAGAATACTTGCTAATTATTTTCAGTTAATTCTGAAAACAGCCAACAGTCATCAGCCAACACTCATCAGTCAACACACTAATTCTTCGCGCCTACGCCAACATACATAATCGACGTATCCTCATTAATTTGGATTTTAAACAACCCAGACTTTTTGTAATCAACATAGTTACCGAGATTAGATGTTAGAGTTTGAGATACTTGTTTGAAAATTGACGCCGAAGGAAATACCTGATTTCCACCTGTAAAATCTTCCCAAAAACCGTGCATCTCGGCTAACATAGCGCCAATTTCTCCAAACATATCAAAACCTTTAATTTCAATCTTGCCGAAACCCGTATCGCGCATTACCACAGACAGTTCCTCCGGAGTAATAAACTTGTCCCAATCGTGAACGCCCCGCTTAATTTCCTGCAAAATATTTTCCATCAGTCCAATCATCACAATTTGCGAGGAAAAAGTTCTGTTGATTGTATCAAAAAAGAACAGTCCCCCTGGCTTGAGAATCCTGTGAACCTCTGACACAACTTTTTTGTAATCCGCAACGTGTTCTAAAACATCCACGCAGATGACGACATCGAAGGTATTGTCGTCGTAGGGCATATTTTCGGCAAAACCTTGCCTGTAGTCAATTTCCAAACCGCTGGTAACTGCGTGATTTTGAGCTGCTACAATACATTTGTCCGATCGATCTATTCCAGAAACCACAGCGCCTCTCTCGGCCATAAACTCGCAAGAAAAGCCACCGCCGCACCCGACATCTAAGGTTTTCAGCCCTCGCCAATTAGTCGCGTGTCTGTCGAAAAACTCAAATCTGGGTTTGTTTAGATGGTATAAAGCATAAATTTTAGCATTTTCGTCCCACCAATTATCGGCATTTTCATCATAAAATTCTAGATCGTTTTTTACTTCTGTTTTCAGCACGATTTTTAAGTCCTAATTAGTGGAAGATACAACGGGCGATCCTCTTCGAGGGCTTCGCTAACGCACTTTTGCTGGATTTTATAGGACTAACACCAAGAAACCCGGTTTCTGTGAAAAATCCGAGGTTTCGTGAGGAGTTCGCAGGTCTAAACAGGGTTTTGGAATCCGCGTCTGTAAGTTCTATTTTCAGGTTAGTTGCGAATCGCCACAGTTTTTGATTATAATACTTTTGGCACAAATTTCAACGAGATGGATCGCGTTTCTATTATCATCCCAGCCCTCAACGAAGCGACTTGTCTGGAACGCACCCTCCGTCAACTCAGCATCCTCAATCCTCCTGCTTGGGAGGTATTTGTGGTAGACGGCGGCAGTCAAGACGAAACAGTGGCGATCGCACTTTCCGCCGCCACCCGCGTTATTTCTAGCAGTACAGCCGGACGTTCCGTGCAAATGAACTTAGGTGCCAAAGCCGCCACCGGCGAAATTCTGTGCTTCCTCCACGCCGATACTTTAGTTCCCGACGACATTGTAGCAGTCATCAAGAAAACATTGTCCGATGCCGAAATTGTCGGCGGCGGGTTTATCTCCCTGATGGCTGGTTCGCAGCAAACAAGATGGGGTTTTTCCCTCCACAATTACCTGAAAACTTATTACGCGCCGCTGTTATTTCGACCTCATTTATTTTTCAAAGGATTGCGCCTGCTGTTTGGCGACCAAGTTATTTTTTGCCGCCGTACCGATTTTTGGGAATGCGACGGTTTCGATGCTGCGCTGCCTATTATGGAGGAAGCAGATTTATGTTTAAAATTGGTGCGGCGGGGTAAAATTAAGTTAGTCAATCGGGTAGTGGAAAGTAGCGATCGGCGAGTGGCGAATTGGGGCGAATTAAAAGCAACTGCCATCTATTTTTTGATTGGTTTTTTGTGGGGTTTGGGCGTTTCTACCCGGTATCTCAAGCAGTTTTATGAAGATATCCGCTGAAACATAACATCAGATTAAATTCCCAGAATGTACTGGCTGTATTTTGCGGGCAAAACTTTCTGTAACAGGTAAATAATCACCCAACAACCTAACAAAGTCCCGGTCACTAAAAAGCCGAGCTTCAGCAGCGGATTTACCGGGTCAATAAACTTATAAAACACTAACAACACATATTTCACTACTGTCGAATCCAGGAGATAGATAGGGAATGAATAAGCAGCCAATATTTTGATTAACCCAGATATTCTACTGGAAAGTGCAATACTCTTAGAAAAGGCCAGGATCGACAATACGAAAAAAATTGCGTATCCTTGAGAAGATATTTTAAAAAACGATCGCAGAAACCATCCGTCCGAATTAACTCCACTTATCAGGTAATATTCCCAAATGCTTGCTATATAAAAGAGGATAGTTGCCCATAAAATTGGTATTTTTCTGCGTTCGAGAACGGGTTGAATTCTGTCGTACGAGCCACCCAAAAATAGACCAGTTGAAAATGGTAAAATCCAACTAAAAATCCAGCGCTCCATCAAAGGTAGAGGTATTGATATGTATTTGAGAGCGGTTAAGTAGAAGAAGATTGTAAAAATTGTTTGAATTATTAAGCCCAAAGCCAAAACTTTTCTGGGTTCTAAAAATCTTAATTTCACGAGAAGCCACCACCAACCGTAGCATTGAACAATCACAACGATGAAGTAATAGGGAGGCATCACCGAGCCGGTCAGGATATCTCTGAATAATGACAGTAAATCAAATTTTTGGAGTTCTCCCCAATTATTTAAGATGTACAAAGCTATTGACCAAAACAGATAGGGGGGTATAATTTTTGACAGTCTTTTTTTTACTACCAGTGCGGGATTATTTTGATTTTCCAGTTTGTTGGTGAGAAAAAAACCGCTCAACAGTAAAAATGCAGGTACGCAGAACAGTTGAAATGTATCGATCGCGACAAATAGAATTCTGCGATCGCGAAATGCCAAGAACCCAGCATGAGTAATCACCACACTGACGATCGCTAAAGCTCGGATCAAATCAAATTCAGCGAACCGATTAGAAGCTTTTTCCATTGTAAAAATTAGATTGCAAAAATTTGAGTCTAATACTAATTCTCAACACTCATGCAACAGTAGCTGTAGTAGCTGTAGGGTGCGTCGCTCTCAAAAATCCTCAATCATAGCGACAATCTCGCAGCGACGCACCTTACAAACAGTCTTTCAGGAAACAAAGCCAACACTCATCATTGTTGCTTTCTGGAGGCGAGAATTGGTATAAGTAGAATTTTTTTGTCTGATGAGTTTTTACACTAGCACAAAATATTATATCTGCTCCTATCTTCACAAAACTTATGTTGGAGAAAATAAGTCACCGAGTGCTGGAATTGACGAATCAAGACTGTTGGGAAAAAAAATCTACCTAAAGTAGGTAGACTTTTAGAAATGTTCAATAAATGAGTTAACAGATAGCTAACCGTTGGTGTGGTGGATGTGCGATGCAGAAACGCTATCCAACCGATCGCGCCCGTTGCGGATCACGCGCAGCATATCGCTCAGCTTGTGCTCGATATTATCGAGCACTTGGTCGGCATAATCGTCGGCTCCGTTTTGAATTTCCTCGCATTCAGCCATCGCCCTCACTCTCATCTCTTCCAGTTCCTCTTGAGCCTGGTAGCGAATTTGTTCGACTTCCGCCAGCGTCGCCTGCTGAATTGCCTCGCAGTCGAGCAAAACTTGCTGTCGCAACTGATCTGCTTCTATCTTCGCCTGCTGGAGCAGGCCCATATCGTTTAAAAGTTCTGCCGCTCGCTGTTCTGCTGCTTCTATCACTTCCTGAGCGTAAAGTTCCGCCTCTTGAAGCAAGTCGTCCTTGTGCCGGATGATCGTCTCGGCTTCCCCAAAGGCGAGCGGCAAATTTAGCCTCACCAAGTCTAGCTGATCGAGCAACTGTTCTTCATCCACCAGAGTGCGCCTGGTCATGGGAATTCGCGGACTGTCGAGAACAATTTCCTCAAGCCGGTTTAATTCCCGCTGGATGTCTACTCCTGCGGTTCGGGTGGGGTCTCCGAAGGTGGCTGTGTTCTGAGGTGATTCGTTCTCAGTGCGGAGGCCGGTAATGTCGGGTTCGATGCGAGTTGGTTCCTGCTGGCGTAACATTTGTAAATATCTAGGGCGACGTGTTTCGGAACAAGATGATCTACGGATCCACCAAACTTGGCTATTTCTTTAACTACACTACTACTTAAAAAGCTGTACTCGTTAGAAGTTGCCAAAAAAACTGTTTCAATTTCCCCCAGAAGGGTTTTATTGGTGTGGGCCATCTGGAGTTCCATTTCAAAATCTGTTAGTACCCGGAGCCCCCGCAGCAGCACTTTGGCTTGTCGAATCTTAGCATAGTTTACTGTCAAACCCTCAAAACTGTCTACTTCTACATTTGGCAAGTGTTGGGTTGAGCGCAGGATCTGCTCGATCCGTTCCTCTACGGTGAACAGAGGAGTTTTACTGGGGTTTCTGACTACGGTAACAATTACCCGATCGAACAGTTTGCAGCCCCGCTCGATAATGTCTGCGTGACCGAAGGTAATGGGGTCAAAGCTGCCTGGATAGATTGCAATCACGAGTTTGGCTCAACGGAGAGTGGGAGAGTGCAGGAGTGGAGGAGTGGGGGAATGGGAGAGTGGGTAGAGTGGGAGAGTGGGGAGAGGGGGAGAGTGGGGAGAGGGGGAGAATTACGAAAATCTTCCTTGATTCTCCCGACAACTGACAACTAACAACTGTCAACTGTCAACTGTCAACTGTCAACTGACAACTGACTTCTACTTTTTCATGGAATGAGCTTTGTAGAAAGTTTCAAGGCTTTGCTTGTCGCCCACAAACCGCCAGTGCCAAGGCTCGTAACTGACGCCTTGGCGATTGTTTTTGGGGAAGGACATTTCAAAGCTGAAGGCGACGGCGTTGGCTTCTAGCCACTTGAATGCTTGGGTATTTTCAAAACTGGGACTGAGGTTAGTATCGGGGGCTCCGCCGTCGCCGATGTCGATCGCGTAACCGGTGTGGTGTTCGCTGTAACCGGGAGGGGCGCTGACTTCGGCTCGCTTGCTGGCGTTTTGCCTGCGTTCGGCTTTCACGTCAAAAAATACGTGCTGTTGGTCTTCAACAGAGCGAAAGCCGGATATAGGAGCGAAGTAGATCCCTGATGCCGCTGCGGCGTTGGCCATTTCCTGATATTTTGCTGCTGCTGAGGTGCGGAGTTTGATGCTACCGTCGGAGGTGACCCCTACCAAGTCTGGGGCTGGTGCTTCTGGGTACGGCAAATGTCCCAGCAGGTTGTCTGGGGTTGCGGCGGCGGTGCCGGCTTTTGGGTTGGTAGCTGGACTGGCGGCCGACCCAGACGGCGAACTCACCGGTGCTGGGTTTTGTTGAGTTTGCTCTGCCTGACTGGTGGCTGGGAACAAGTTAAAGTTGAGGTGCAGCCAGATGCTGACCCCAAAGGCTAAGGCGGCCAACCCTAGCAGTTTCCAAATCAGCCCTTTTTTCTTGGACTGACTCGGCCCTGCTTCTGGGTATGGGTGGTCTCGCACTGCTTCTGGAATTTCGTCGGCGACAAGCTCCGAGGCTTGCGGGGGTTTTCTCGACAGACTAGCGTTATCCAAGCCAGCTCCACTCCTGCACTTCAATAAGGCTCAACGTTACAAATTGTAGACCGATCTGGGCGATCGAACAGCTACAATTGCGGCTGAGTATATATCATCTCTTCCTGACTTCGCCCCATCCCATCCGCCCACTCTCGAATCTGTTGCTTGGGCGATCGAATGTGCGAGCGGACGATCGGCATAACTTTTAAGGTTATTGAACGGTATTGTAGGACACCCCGGAGCGATCGGCTACTTCCTTTAGCGATCGGTCTTCGAGCGCCGTCAATGTCTAATTAGTAGCTTAAAGCTCGATCGCCCCCAATCAAACATTACCAACCTCCACCAACTCAACATCACTAACAGCACCTGACTCTTCCCCTTCATCCCCTGCATCAACCGCAACTGTTAACTTCAATCCCAGAGCATTCAGCCAATTTGCCAAAGCATAAATTGTCGCACTTCCATTCTGCGACATCAAAACATCTAATTTTTTCAGGTGCAATGATGCCTCTTCATCTGACATATTTAGTTCTCCAAGAGCCTCAAATACATCTCTGAGCGCTTTTCGCATTATTCTTAATTCCAAATCGCCTGCTTCTTCCTCAAATATCTCTGTGAGATAGGCAGCAGCAAATAAGGGGTCTTTGAGAGATTTAATTTTTAAGGGATGGTAAGGTACGCTTTTAGGCATTTTCTCGACTCCTGTATTCTCTCCAATATTTCTTAGCTGTGCTAATATCTTGCTCTTGAGTGCTTTTATCTCCGCCGCATAGCAGAAGCACTATAGTTGGGGAGCATCCCATTTTTGCTTTCATATCATGGACGGTTGCATCAGAATAATATATTTCGATGATATACCGTGCGAGCGTCTCGCTCGCGGCTAGATCGCGAGCGAGACGCTCGCACTCCTAAAAAACGGCTTTTTACCAAATTGGGATCCTCCCCTATAGTTGTTTCTACTTGTCCAAAATAAACGCGGTACCCCGGGCCAAAGTCAATTCTAAATTCCCAGACTCCCTCTCCCAGCGATCGAGCATCTCCCAGGTTGCCATTGCTAACCCGCTCAAGCCTTCTCACAATCTTAGCTTTGCCCTTAAAGTCTCGGAGAGATTCCAACCACTCCGAAAAAGGAATTTTGCCATCAGGTATCTTGTACTGCTGAATTTCCCTCGGTTGTACTTCCATAAGGTCGATCGCAACTACTCGCTGATTATCATACGGGCGATCGCCCCCAATCAAACATTACCAACCTCCACCAACTCAGCACCAGCAACAGAACCTGACTCTTCCCCTTCATCCTCTTGAGCCACCGCAACTGTTAACTTCAATCCCAGAGCATTCAGCCAATTTGCCAAAGCATAAATTGTCGCACTTCCATTCTGCGACATCAAAACATCTAATTTTTCCCAATGCAATTTAGCATCATCAGCAGACATATTTGGCTCTCTAAGACCCTCAAATACATTGTTAAATGCGAGTTCGAGCAAACCGGGTTCAGGTTCTTCATCTTCCAAATGCGCCGTTAGATAAGCAGCAGCGTGTATTTTATCCTTAAGGGCTTCAATCAAATAGTCCTGGTAACTATCGCTAGTTGGCATCTTCGCGTTCTCCATATTCTTTCCAATACTCCTTAGCTTTGCGAATATCTTGTTCTTGGCTGCTTTTATCCCCACCGCAGAGAAGAAGAACAATTGTTGACCCAAATTGTCCGAAGTACACGCGATACCCCAGTCCAAAATCAATTTTTAATTCGCAGACTCCTTCCCCAACAGACTTGCTGTTTCCTAAATTCCCTAAGCGAACTCGGTCAAGCCTTTGCTCAATTTTAACTACCGCATTCAAATCTCGCAGGGAACTAAGCCACTCTGCAAAAGGATTTTTACCGTCTGGGGTAATATAACGCCTAATTTCCCTCGGTTGTACTTCCATAAGGTCGATCGTACTTGCACCCTCATTTTAATACGGGCGCTCGCCCCCCATCAAACATTACCAACCTCCGCCAACTCAGCACCAGCAACAGAACCTGACTCTTCCCCTGCATCAACCGCAACTGTTAACTTCAATCCCAGAGCATTCAGCCAATTTGCCAAAGCATAAATTGTTGCACTTCCATTCTCCGACATCAAAACATCTAATTTTTCCAGATGCAATGAGGCATCCTCCGCAGACATATTCGGTTCGCCCAGAGCCTCAAATACATCTTTTAAAGCAGAAGGCAAAATACCAAGCTCTAAATCTCCCTCTTCTTGGTCATTCAAAAACATCGTGAGATAGCCAGCCGAATATGCCGGATCTTGAAGATGTGAAATCACAAAAGGATGGTAAGGCAAACTTTTAACCATTGTTTTAACTCCTGTAATTTTTCCAATATTCCTTGGCCTTGCTAATATCTTGGTTTTGACTGCCTTTATCTCCTCCACACAGCAGCAGCACTAAGGTTAAGCCTACTTGTCCAAAGTACACCCGATAGCCCGGGCCGCAGTCAATCTTGAACTCAAAGACTCCCTCTCCCACAGAGCGAAAGTCTCCGAGATTACCTGCAATGACTCGCTTAAGTCTGACATTAATTTTGAGTTGGGCATTGAGATCCCGCAGAGAGTCAAACCATTCATCGAAAGGAACTTTGCCGTCTGGTGTCGTGTAACGCTGAATATCTCTGGGTTGTACTTCCATAAGGTCGATCGTACTTGCACCCTCATCTTAATACCGGCGATCGCCCTATCAAAGCTTCTTCACTTGGGCCAACTCAAAATCACCTATCGAAAGGAACTCTGCCGTCAGGCGCGGTGTAACGCTCAATTTCACCCTTGTTGCACTTCCATAATATTGATTTTAGCGACGATCGCACTCCTATCTTGCAGCCGCCCGATCGCCCCTTGACTCCATGCGCTACAATTATTAAGAAATCTTTAGTTAAATCCGTTTAACGTCTCGGACGCATTATGAGTCTTCCCATTCGCAACGTTGCTATCATTGCTCACGTCGATCACGGCAAAACCACCCTTGTGGACGCTCTTCTCAGACAGTCCGGGGTCTTCCGCGAAGGGGAAGAAATCCCAGATTGCGTCATGGACTCCAATGATATCGAGCGCGAGCGTGGCATCACAATTCTTTCCAAAAATACCTCTGTCCGATACAAAGAAACCCTGATCAACATCGTCGATACCCCCGGACACGCGGACTTCGGCGGTGAAGTCGAACGAGTTCTCGGCATGGTAGACGGTTGTTTGCTGATCGTAGACGCCAACGAAGGCCCGATGCCGCAAACCCGCTTCGTGCTCAAAAAAGCCCTAGAAAAAGGACTGCGCCCGATCGTCTTTGTGAATAAGATCGATCGCGAGCGAGCCGACCCCCACAAAGCCGTCGATAAAGTTTTGGATCTGTTCCTCGAACTAGGTGCTGACGACGATCAGTGCGAATTTCCCTACCTCTTCGGTTCCGGTTTAAGCGGTTACGCCAAAAAACACCTCGAAGACGAAGGGGTAGATATGAAGCCCCTCTTTGAAGAAATCCTCGACCACGTACCACCCCCCGTAGGCGACCCCAACAAGCCGCTGCAACTGCAAGTAACCACCTTAGATTACTCAGAATACGTCGGTCGCATCGTCATCGGCCGCATCCACAACGGTACAATTAGAGTCGGTCAACAAGCAGTCTTAATCACCGAAAGCGGCGCGCTTGTCAAATCAAAAATTAGTAAATTGATGGGCTTTGAAGGCCTGAAGCGGATTGATATCGCAGAATCTTCTGCTGGTAATCTTGTCGCCGTTGCCGGTTTTGCTGATGCCTATATTGGCGAGACAATTACCTGTCCGAACGACCCGCAAGCCCTGCCTTTAATCAAGGTAGACGAACCAACTTTGCAGATGACTTTCTCTGTGAACGATTCCCCTTTCTGCGGTCAAGAAGGAAGTTTGGTAACATCGCGTCAAATTCGCGATCGACTAATGCGAGAACTCCAAACCAACGTCGCCTTGCGCGTCGAAGAAACCGAATCTCCCGACAAATTCCTCGTATCCGGCCGCGGCGAACTCCACCTCGGAATCCTAATCGAAAATATGCGCCGCGAAGGATACGAATTCCAAGTATCTCAGCCGCAAGTAATCTACCGCGAAGTCGGCGGTCGCCCCTGCGAACCCTTTGAATGTTTGGTGTTAGACGTACCCGAAGAAGCAGTCGGCGGCTGCATCGAACGCCTCGGTCAGCGGAAAGCAGAAATGCAAGATATGCACGTCAGCAGCACCGGCCGCACCCAAATCGAATTTTCGGTCCCCGCTCGCGGTTTGATTGGATTCCGAGGCGAGTTTATGCGCTTGACTCGCGGCGCTGGAATTATGAATCACAGCTTCCTCGACTATCGCCCCCTCGGTGGAGAAATTGTCGCCCGTCGCAACGGAGTATTGATTTCCTTTGAAGAAGGAGTTGCAACTACTTATTCACTGAAAAATGCTGAAGACCGCGGCGTATTTTTCATTACCCCCGGAACCAAGGTTTACAGAGGGATGATTATCGGAGAAAACAACCGAGATGAAGACATGGAGCTGAATATTTGCAAGTCGAAGCAGTTGACAAACCACCGCGCATCTGGCGGTGAAGAATTGGCGCAGTTGCAAGCGCCAGTCGATATGAGTTTGGAACGTGCTTTGGAGTACATCGGCCAGGATGAATTGGTGGAAGTAACACCGAAATCAATTCGCTTGCGGAAGGTTTCTAAGAAGTTGGTCAAACGCTAAAACAAAGGTAGGGTGCACAATGTGCACCTTACGTTTTATCGGCAGTAACAACCTGCCATAACTTAAAAATTTATATATTAGCCAATTGTGCTTTAGTTATTTTACTTAATTATCTAAGAAATTGATATTTATCAGTAGATGTTTCCCTCAAAGCCTTTAAACAGTATGCAAATAAGGTTCTCCGAGAACAACAAGTATTCCGATTAGATAAAACCTTTTCAACATTAAGTCGATCGAGAATTCGACCGCCGTGTTCCTTTTCGTTAAATCCAGAATATATTTGTTTTAGTTCACCTTTGGGGTGGCTAATAGTTTTATTTTATTATTGATTTCTATATCATAGTCTGCCTTTCATGTCAATCGACACATCGGGCTTCTCATGGGCGATCGCGCGATCGACTAACCGCCACAATATGTTTTAATTTATATTTGAGCAAAATCCAAGCAAAACCAGCCATGAGTCCTAAATCAATAGCCGTAATCAACTTCAAAGGCGGTGTCGGAAAGACCACCGTCACTTGGAGTCTGGGAAATATTATATCCCAAGGAACAGACTTAGAAGTCTTGATGTTAGACTTAGACCCGCAAATGTCGCTCACAGAGGCGATCGGACTTAACGAAAATACAGGTCATTTAGATGACAAGTTTGGTAAGTGGTACGAAAAATCTCTCAAGCACAGACTCACAATTTACGACGCTCTAGAAGTCTTTAAAAAAGCCGGACAAAACTTTAAATTTCCCGTGGGTTTCGACACCATTTATCAGATTGACGAACAGTTGCATTTTGTCCCTTCAGTTGAAGAATTGTATTGGTTGGATATCGATGGATTTGAGGGCAAAAGTGTTAAAGACTTCATCCGCAGATTTATCGGCAAAATCGCCAACTCTGCGAATCTCCCCAAATATGACTTAATGCTTTTTGACTGTTCGCCTTCCTTCAGCCTCCTCACCTACAGCGTACTCTCTTGCTGCGACTTAATATTAATTCCCGTCAATCCCGATTATTTTGGTTCTAGGGGATTGAGTCTAGTTTTAAACTCGCTCCAGAAACGGATTGAGCCTTATCCGTTTCCCAAGATAGCAGTGTTTATGAATAAAGCTAAAACCTATGGAGGATTGCTGACAAATGAAGTTCAGTTTTACATGAGAGAAGTCAAGAGACTTTGCGATGAGATATCAAAAGATAATAACATAGAAGTTAGATTTTTAGAATCGACGATTCGGGAAAGCGTCGGGCTAAAACGGGCAATTAATGAGGGAGAACTGCCGCGAGAATTAGTTAGAGAATTTGAAAAACTATGGCGCGAGTGTGAGGAGTATCTGAAATGATTAAAAAAGAAATTTCGGCTGCTTCCGAACAAGAAAGCGGAGGGTTAGTTGAGGAAATTGGCGAACTTAAGGAAATCTTGCGGGACGTTTCTCGAAAATTAACCAGGCTTGAAACTCAAGTCAAGCGGGGAGGGCTTTCGGCTGCGTCAAAAACTTCGGATATTCCCAGGGGTGCTGATGTTAATAAACCTGTTAATTTATCGGGTGGCAATGTTCTAGAAGTTTATGAAGAACTGCGTTTACAAGCTAAGAATGGTAATGAAGAAGAGGTAAGGCAAAAGTTGTTGGCCATGAGTGCAACTGACTTGAACTTGATGTGTTGCGAGTTAGGGATGCCGCCCAGTAGCAAGAATCCGTCCCGCAAAAAAATGTTCGAGCTAATTATTGGTAGAATTAAACAGAGTTTGAGGCTGTCGCGGCATATAGACCGACAAACACTTTAAACAGTTGACAGTTGACAGTTGACAGTTGACAGTTGACAGTTGACAGTTAATAGTTAATAGTTCATAGCGAAAATTCGAGCTGTCTTTTTTGCTTTCCACTTTCCATTGTCAAGAGGATCAACTAACAAAATGCGTTTGAATAAATTATTGCGACTTAGCTCGATCGCCCTCATCTCCCTAACACTCTCAATCACCTGGTTTTTGAGCCTGCAAAGCCCTCCGACAATCGCAGCCCAAAAATCAAGCATACTGGCATTTGTGGCTCTCCAGAGGCGCGGCAGCGAGAACAGATCCCCTTTATTTGCGGTCAATGCTACCAGTTCCGCTCGCCGCGAACTTACACCTAATATAGATGTTATAGCTCCCCTAGTGTGGTCGCCCAACGGCCAGCGACTGGCTTTCGTTGGCGGATACAGCGACATCTATACAGTCAATGCTGACGGTTCTCGACTAACTAAACAGTTTGCTGAGGCTGGTTGCAAAGCAGCTAATTTTGAAATAGCTTGGTTTTCCAACAGCCAGAAACTTGTTTTTGCCCGTTCCTGTGACGGTTCTACCTCTGATTCTCCCGGCACCCAATCACTTTATACAAGCAACACTTCTGGCATTAAAGGAACTAAATTAGTTCTGGAGTTGGAAGTAGGAGGAGAGCCGCCTAAAACGGAAATTTCATCACAATTTTACCTTTCACCGGACGGCCAGCAGGTAGCATTTGTTAAGGATAAAAATATCTACAAAATGAATGCCGACGGTTCGGGAATGACCAAACTAACTAAAAGTCCCGGCGAATATATATCCGGCGGAGGTCAACTTGTTTGGTCGCCCGATCGCACAAAAATTGCTTTCCTGTTCGGCGCTTATCCGAAACAGCAAATTTACACAATTAATGCCGATGGAACCAACCTCAAAAATTTGACAAACAACCCGCAAAATGAGGTTTACAACGGCAAACTATTGTGGTCGCCCGACAGCAGCCGCATTGCTTACTATTACAATAAACCTGGCGATTCATCAGGCGAACAGCAAGATATCTACCTGCTCGACATTAAGCGGGGGACAGCCAAGAACCTCACCCAAAAACCCAGAAACTACGACGAACTTTCATGGTCGCCGGATGGCAAACTTATTGCCTTCGTCGCCGGAGACTTCAACAATCAAAAACTATACACAATTAATGCTGACGGGAACCAGCTAAATCAACTAGCTACCCGGCTAAAACCATCGGGAATTTCAGAATTAGCTTGGTCTACTGACAGCCAGAAAATTGCTTTTATATTTAATGAAATCCCAGGAGACAAAAGCAACTTGTATGTAATTAATCGGGACGGTTCGGTATTAACTAAATTAACAAATGACCGGGATTTGAATGCTAGCAATCCGGTTTGGCAACCGCAGTAAAGTTACGGGTTAATAAATACAGTCGTGGATACAAAAAGCAACGGAGGAGGACACGGCAATGCCGTTTCCCTACCCGAAAAAAATCGTAGCACGGGCGAAGACTCGCCCGCGATCGCGAGAGATGTAACTATCGCCTGATTAATTAATTGTAGAATTGTAGGGAAACGGCACTGCCGTGTCCTGACTGTGGGTAATATTAATTCCCATGCCACCGGATTTAATATTCTGCGTCTAAGACTGTCAAATTGGGGAAGAAGCAAGAATTTTTTTCTCCTTTAATTGCTGGTGAAGTTGCAATTCACTTGACTCAAGTTCCTCGTGTTTTTCATCCTGCACCTGTTTGTCAATTTTGGGCAACTTTAAAATTGCCCCAGCTAAAACCCAATAATACACGGACACTGGATCTACATCCAGCGGATAGTATTGAGTATTGATCGTAATAAATGCAACAAACACCCAAAAACTAGCTCCGTAACTCCGCAAACTTTTGTCTTTCACAGAGCGGTAAGCTCTAAAAGTTAGAAAAGCCAAGTGTAAAACCATGATTTGAAAAGCAATCATTCCCGGATAACCGAGTTCGTAGATTAACTTAGGTTGAAAAGTCTCAATTAGCTGCGTGGCACCAAATATCCGCGTTGAATTGGTCGCTCGCCCCACACCTCTACCCAGAGGTCTGTCAATGATAAAATTGTTGCTTTGTTCGATCTGGTTCAAAAGAAATAGCTGGGGCGGTGCAGCATTCCAGCGGCTAACAAAACTCTCCCACCGCTGCTCGATAATTCCCGGGTTAATTGCTGCACCGACAAACAGCAGAATCGCCAGTCCTGCACCGACGGGAATAAATCGTTTTAAATTAACTAATTGACCGGTGAGAACTAGCAGGATGGCAGTGGCAACTGGAACCATAACTAAAGCAGCTCTTTGACCGGAAATAACTGCATTGGCAAATACTAATGCCATGCCAAATAAACCGATAACTCGCCACCAGAATGAAGGGTCGCAAAAAGCAGAGGCAAAGGTTAAAAAAGCATTAGAAATTAAAAACCACGCCCACTGCCAAGGGGCTACAAAAGTTCCCGGCAAGCGGACAAACTTGACTTCTGGACTGAATACCAAAGAACCGCCGACAAAACATCTAGCTTGCAGCGTTGCTTTATATAATTCTTCTCCAGTCATTCCTCGGGTGCCCGCACACTTTCCACTTTGCAGCAACAGGTACTGAATCAAACCGAGAAGGCAGCAAACGATCGCCAAAACGATGTGCATTCGACTAAAAAATACCAAATCCTTCTTTGTGCGGAGCAGATAATAGGTACAAGCCATCAGCGGTATGTAACCTATCAATACTTTTAAGCCGAGAATTCCTTGCAGAATTGGTTTGTCGCCCTTCATAGGGTTGAGCTGCATCTCCCCGTTGACAAAAATTAAAGTCAGCATTGCCATCATCAACAGGATACTGAAGGTAGAAAGCATTTGTTTGGGAATGAACAGGGGCAACTGTTTCTTTTTGCAGCTTTGAATTAGGGCGATGAGAGCTGGTATGTAGAAAGCATCTTTGGCTACTTGAAATGCAGCATTCCCGCCGCCAATTGCGTAGGTAATTGTACCGCTGAAAGGCAGGTAAATTAGAAAAGCCCACAAAGCTTGACGGGGGTATTTGTAGGAAAGCAGCAAGATGGCTGCGGCTGCGCCTCCTGCTATAGCAATCTTAGCGCGGGCTACGAACAGCAGGGGGATGCTGATAGCAGCGCTGACTAAGCAGCTTATGGCGATCGCCTGCACCAATTCATTTCGTTTTTCTGAAGTTTTGCGTTTTTGTGCGGCTAGTTCTTTTTTGCTGAGCGCTGTTGTTTTTTCGCTGTGCTTGCGTTTGGATTTCTTTGATTTGCGCTTGGTTTTCAACATAAATTCTAAAAGGCACTTATGTAGAAGGCTAAAGGCTAGATATGTAAAAGGTAGAATTCAGAATGAATAGAAGCAAAAATATTTCGACAGATGTGGTGACTTATTCTTCAAGTCAAGAGCGAGAAAAAAACTCGATCGAGATTGTGGGTGGACGCGGGCACAAATTACACTCACGACCTTGTAGAATATAACGGCTGCATCTATAATATACAAATCTCGAAAAAATAATTTTAATCGAGGGGTGAAAGTGAATATGAAATTAACAAAATTTGTATCGATCGGCTTAGCCCTTTTTTTAGGAGCAAGCGCGAGCATATTATCTAGCAGCAGTACAGCATTAGCGGCCGAAAAAGTTGTCCTCACATTTGGCCCGATCAGAGAAACCATCAATATCACCGACTTAGAAGACTTTGCTAAAGATGGCACGACGACCCCAACCCTCCAACAAATTATCCGGTTTTCCAAAATGGACGCGCAAATATTGCGGGGGTTCATGGGTCTAGAAATCGGTTTAAAGCCTGCTAATCTGGCCAGGGTAGTTTACAGCACCCCGGGAGAGAAAATCACTGACGAAATCGGTCAAGCAATTCGGACTCAGCGCCGCACAGAAAGCGGGAAAGCTCTGCGGGCGGCGATGATGCTGGCGGCCGGGGATGACGGTAAGGTATCGCTGCTGGAAATCCTGAAAAAGTATCCTCTAGCGGAGGTTTACGTAGATGTTGCCAGCATTAGCGCCGCTGTTGGGAAAGTTCAGAGTTTAGCCGGAAATATGCAAAGCCTGCTTCAGGATGTGATGCGATCGACAACTGGCACAACTGAAACAACTCGCACCGAAAGTCCGATCGAACCTCGCCGCAGCGTGCAGCCAACAACTCCGCCTCCAGCGCCGCGCCGCCCCGCCCCCTTGCCAGCACCCGCACCGCAGCCTGTGATGCCGGTTAGAGGGCTTTGGTAAAAAAATCATAAATGTGTCCTAAAGGCGGGTTGAAGCGGCTGTTGTGGCATTCTGCAGACAATTTTGAGACCCAACCCGCCCCCGCCCTACCCCTATCCCAACCGCCAAGAGGGTTAGGACTATTTTGAAAACTCCCAAAGCAATCAATTTTTCTTAAGCAATTTTTTGAGCAACTTAGGAACCTCCGAAGGTCGAGCCGCCACAGGTATGCCCGCCTCTTCAAAAGCCGCCATTTTGTTTGGGGCCGTAACTCCAAAGGCTTTCTGGGCAGCAGCGCGAGAACTGATCAGGATGCCGGCGTGGCCCAAAGACGGCCCCTTGGGAGCGTAGCGGCCGGCCAGATAAGCAACTACGGGTTTGTCGATCGCCGAGGCGATGTAAGAAGCAGCAGCTTGTTCGCTCCATCCGTCAACTTCCCCCACCAAAACCATCGCTTCTGTACTGTCGTCTTCGTCCAAAATTTGCAGCCACTGCATAAAAGAAGAACCGACAATCGCGTCGCAGCCAATACAAACTGCCATCGACTGTCCCAACCCGGCCTCAGTCAGTTCTAGGGCAACTTCGTAAGTCAAAGTGCTGCTGCGGCTGATCACCCCCACCGGGCCGGGAGTGTAAAATTCCTTGGGGTGAGTTCCCAGCAGCAGTTTGTCGGGCACAATTATTCCCGGACCGTTAGGCCCGATCACCAAAGTTTCGGTAGCTTCTGCTTTTCTGACTAAGCGCACCATATCCAGAGGAGGCACTCCCCCAGTGACGATCGCGATTTGCCGAATTCCTCCCGCGATCGCTTCTAGAGCCGCATCCAGCACCGAGTAAGCGTCTACAAAAATTACCGCAGTGTCAACGTGACCCACTGCCGCCACTGCTTGTTCTACCAAATCAAAAATCGGAATTCCCTCCATTTCCAGCCCACCCCGACCGGGACTGACACCGGCGACTACATTTGTGCCGTATGCTTTCATCATCAGGGCGGCGCGGGTTGACGCGGGAGATTCTGTAATGCCCTGTACAAGGACTTTGCTTTCAGGAGTTAAATTCATTTTTTCCCACTTGACACTCGATCTGTAAAAAGCAGAAGGCCTTCATCTGTAGAGAAATCTCGTTTTTTGCCGATCGACTGCCGCTGCTGCTACTTGGCGGAGGATACAGAAGCGGCCGCAGCCTCATCCAAAGTGCTAGCTAGCTGCACCGGCAACTGTCCCAAACGCTTTTTAACAGCATCAGCATCGATCTCTACCAGGCGCAGCACAACTTGGATGTGGCGGTTGGCGCGAGCTTTCCGTTCCAAATACCCGGCTACTGCGGCCGTGATTTCCTCGCTCTTGGAGGCGCTGCCCAAAATATTTACAAGTATCACCTTAACGCTTTTATCCTGAGCGACTAACTCCAGACCCAACTCCGCGCGATCGCGCAGGGCATTTGCTGCATCGTAGCGGTCTAGGGAACCCATATTCACAAAATTAGCTGGTTTTCCTCCTTGGTGGGTTACAGCATCCAGAGTTGCCATTGTCAGGCCGACTCCGTTGCACAAAATCCCGATATTCCCGTCTAGTTCGATTAATTGCAGGGATTCGGAATTCGAGATTGGGGATTGAGATTTAGGGTCAAACTCCGGCGAGTGCTGAACCTTCGAGTGGGAATGGGGGCGATCGCCAGGGGCATGGGGACTTCTCCTTTCCCCTGCCAACCCGCTGCTTTGCCTCTTGCCCGAGAGTGCGGCCAAGTCTGGATGTCGCCCCAAGGCATTGTCGTTGGCGGTCACTTTACCGTCTAAAGCCATTACCTCTCCCGTCGGACTGATGCCGAGAGGATTGATTTCTACTAAATCTAAATCTTTTTCAACAAACAGCCGGTACATTTTCTCCACAATGGTGCTCACCGATTGAATCAAGTCTCCCTGCAATCCCATTTTCAGCGTCAGACGCCTCGCGTAGAATGGGGAAAATTCCTGGTCTACGGCAACTTGCTGCATTTGATCGATCGACCCTTCGACATCCATACCTCCTTGTCTCGATCCCAGAAGTACCGGGCGTCGCGCTACGGGGTCTAGGAGTACCGCTAAGTACAATTCTTGGTCGGCGTTGTACTTTGCTTCTGCCAGCAGGACTTGGGGATATTCATCCTCGATCGGCAAATTAAAAATTGTTTGGGCGGCAGCTACTGCATCGATCGTATTTTCCACAAACTTGATGCCGCCCGCCCGGCCCCGTCCCCCTGCCCGCACTTGCGACTTGAGTACAACTGGGTAGGGAATTTTCAGTCCTTTGAGGTCGGCGGGATTGTCAATCCGCTGCGACGGCAAAATCGGAATTGCCATCTGGCGAAATAAAGATTTAGCTTGGTACTCTAACAAATCCATTATCAATTACGGGTGACGGGTAGTTGGCAACAAGCAATTTGTAATTGGCAATTCATAATTAATAGATACTAATTGGTTTTTTGTCAAGTTAAAAGTTAAAAATTATGGATTTTATCTTTTAATTTTCCACTTTTGTATTGCCGATTACTTATTCGCTATTACCTATTACCTAAGCTGTTTTGGAGTGTTTTTTCCGAAAACTGCCAAATTTTACAGGCGGCTGTGGCGGGGACACATTTGGTCATCATTGGTGGTTGTTTTGTCTTCGGAAATCTTCGGAATTTTGGCAATACTGTTCGGAGATATTTCTGCTAATTGTCAATTGATGCTAGCAGTGCCTTGATGGACGGTTTTGACCCATTTGAGCCGCTTGGGCCGCAGAGAAATCCGAGCCGTTACAGTCCCTACCAGCAGCCAGTGGAACATATACACAGTACCCCGCAGCGTTTGCAGCAAGGTGATAAAAACTCTTTTAACGTCAAATTTGGTCTCTTTGCGAGTGCGGCGCAAACCGACAAACATTCCCACCACCGACAAAGTAAGGGTCATAAAAGTTAGGGGACTGGCGATCGGCATCCGGCGCAGCGCAATTGACATCAAAAAGTCGGGTAGCGCTACTGTGGGCAAGAAATATTGAGATACCCAAAATCCAAATAAATCCCAAGTTTTCCCAGTTCCCATGCGGTTGCGAACAATTAGCCGCCAGTAGTCAAGATAACGCTGATAGCCGCCTTCTGCCCAGCGATTGCGCTGGTGCCACAGGGCCCGAGCGTTAGTGACTCCTTCTTCTGACACGGCGGGGAAAGCGAGAAATTCAATGTCCCAGCGGTCTAGGTGCAGCCTCACCGTCAAATCCAGGTCGTCGGTAATCGTTTCCTCGTTCCAGCCGCCGCAGCGTTCCAAGGCGGTGCGGCGCATGAATTGGCCGTTACCGCGCAATTCTCCAATGCCGCCGATCGCAATCCGCTGCTGTTGGAAAAAACTGTCGAGGGCCATTTCTGCTTCTTGGCCGCGAGTCCACAAATTTACCGAAGCATTGGCGATCGCTTTTCTGACTTGCACAGCCCCTACCTGTTCTCGATCGAACACCGGCAGCACCCGGCGCAGCAAGTCCGGCGTTACCGTCGCGTCGGCGTCAAATATTCCCACAAATTCCCCGCGAGTCAGCGGCAAAACTTGATTCAGGGCTCCAGACTTGCCGCCGCTAGCATTTGCTCCTCTGCGAAATACTTTGAGCTGCGGGTACTGTTTGGTTAGCTGTTCCAATATTAGGGGCGTGCTGTCGCTGCTGCGATCGTCGATCGCCCAAACTTCGTAGCGGTCGATCGGATAGTCTAAATTGCAGATTGATTGTACGAATCGGGCAATCACCGCTTCCTCATTTTTCGCCGCCACCAGCAGCGAGACGTAGGGCCAATCTTCTCGACTTTCATCGGCCAGAGGCGGCAGTGCGGGTTTGGGCGAAGCAAACAAAACTCGAAATGCTTGCATCCACAGCAGTACCGTCAACCCCCACACTACCCACGCACCCCAAGAAATCAAGTGCAGGGCGATCGTGCCGCCCCAAATCGCAGTCAGCACTACGGCCGCTTTTCCCCGGCGTCCCCGGTACAGATTTTGAGGAAAAGAGGGAACTCCCGGCACAGATACCGCAACTGGGAGCTCTGCTTTTGTTTCCGCGTCAAACACCCTGTCGCCCATGTCTGGTATGGCAAATATTTTGCTTACCTTCGAGTTCGAGGTTAAACTCTTGAGCTCTTCTTGAGCTAAATCAGCGATGTCCAAGTTAAGCTCGCTGCGAGCGTCGTTTTCTGGCCAAGAACTCTCCTGCATAGGTTACTTGATTCAACCACCAATAGTTTTTGATTTTAGAGATAAGTATTTACTGTACCAGTTTCTGGCCTTTTGTCGAAAGCAGACGGGAGGACAAGCAGTGGGCTCGCTGCTTGTACAACCCGGGTAAACGGGCATTGCATAGAGTATTTGGGATGACTTTTGCTTGCGCGAGACCAGGAATATCTGCTAATTTTTTTACAGGAACTCAACTAACTGCTAGTAATTGTCAGGATGTGGAAATATGTCTCTTCCTCAACTGAAGCCAGCCGACGACAAAGAAGTGAAAGTCTACGCGCCTTTCTGTCAAGAGCCCAGGCGCAAGTTTTTGCCGCACGCTATTGGCCTCTACAAGCTCAAAAGTTTGGAGGGGGCAAGAAAAATTGACGGCGGCGACGATGTACCGTTTGTCGCTAGTTGGAATATCTCGTCGCTGCCGATCGATTTGACCCGCTGTCGGGTTTTGTTTGACGGCAATGCTGAACTTAGCTACGAAGTGACTATGCAAAGCTCTGAGTTTGTCAGTTGCTTAATTGAGGTACTCCTGACTTTTCAGCGGACTCGTACCGTCGATTTTTCTAAAACGTTTTACCGCAAGCTGATGCGCATGGATGATTAACTTTCACCGCACCCGCGCTGCCGAAAGTCCGCAATTGACTGGCGCTATAACTGGCGCACCAATCATGTAACGCCACCGCGGCGACATTACATGATTGGTGCGCCAGTCCTATTTGAGAAGCGGAAATAGTAACTGAGTTATTGGATCGTTCTCCAGAATCCCTTTGGGGGTCAGCACTTATCTCCACCGCTTGCAGCAAATCTACAGCAGTTTTCAGTTGAGTGCGATACAGATGCGATCGCGCCTTCCGATTTCGTTCAACTTTTGCGGTTCGGTAGCTGAGAGGAAAACGCAGTAGGCCCGGCCAACGAAACTCAATCTACAGCCCTTGAACTCCGATCGGGCTGGCATCGCAATCAGCCCGAACAGGGGGCGAAATGCCAGCCCACTCTACCAGACAATTTATGTGTTTAGAAGCTAGCATCCCGCTCCTAAACAGCTTGTAGCTCCCAGTGCAAGATATCAGTTTGAACAACAGAGCGATCGCACTAATAATTAATAACTAATAATACATATCCATTTTCACTTGTATGCAAAACAGATTAGGACACAGGCCCTTCTGTCTCCCTACCGAATACCTTTATTTTACCAATATAAACTGCTTGGTGTAAATCCCACTAAAAAAAAGCTTTTGCAGGCATAATATCCCGGACTTCTACCCGCGTTACTTTCATTTTCGACTGCTCGGTAGCACTGTGTAATTACGCAACACGATCATTTTTGTATGAATGTAAAAAAAATGAATAAAATTCCGATCGAGAAATAGTTCTCAAAAACCGCCGCTAAAAAAAACACTCTGAAAAAACGGCTTAAAAAAAAACTTGAAAAAAATGCCAAGAAAAGGGTTGCGAACAGGTGAATAAAAGTTGCCCGCAAAAAATACCTCTGCGCAAAAGCGACAAAATCGAGTATAATAATATTGCGAAATTGAGTCGCAGTGCAGAAATACTGTTGAATAAACTAAATTTATTGAAATAGACAGGTGCAAATTGAGGAGTGAAGGCGTACCCAAATTGACTAAATATTTGCTGATCGGTTCCACAAAAGCTTACAGCGGCAAGTCCGCGATCGCCCTGGGGATGGCACTCGGACTCCGGGCAAAAGGACTGGCCGTCGCCTACGGCAAACCTCTGGGAACCTGTTTCAGCTCGCCAGGAGCTGGGATCGAGGACGAAGACGTGCGGTTCGCAGTAGAGACGCTGAATCTCTCAGAAAGTCAGATGCCGTCAACACTGCTGTATTTGGACGAAGAGACGGTTCACAAGCGTTTGCGGGGAGAAGACAAGACAGATTACCGCCAGTCTTTAGCGCAATATTTGCAAGCTCCCAACGGAGACTTGGTGCTGTTAGAAGGCCCCGCTAATTTGGAGGAAGGCAGTCTGTTTGATTTGTCTTTGCCTCAAGTCGCTGGGGCAGTTGATGCCTCTGTGCTGCTGGTAGCGCGCCCGATCGATATGTATGTAGACGATTTGCTGTCGGCTAAGCGGCGTTTGGGTTCGCGGTTGCTGGGCGTCGTGCTCAACGACGTGCCCTCCGACAAACTCGAATCCGTAACGGCGACTGTGCGGCCTTTTCTGGAGGCTGCGGGCATTCCAGTTTTGGGAATGCTGCCGAGAAGCGCTTTGCTGCGCAGTGTCAGCGTCAAAGAATTGGTGCACCAATTGAAAGCTGATGTGCTCTGCCGTAAAGACCGTTTGGACTTGATGGTGGAAACCTTGACAATTGGCGCGATGAATGTTAGCTCTGCTCTTAAGTATTTCCGCAAAGCGAGAAATATGGCGGTGGTGACGGGGGGCGATCGCACCGACATTCAGCTAGCGGCTCTGGAAAGCTCGACTCAGTGCTTAATTTTGACAGGCCACTTGCCTCCTTCTCCCCTGGTGATCGGCAGGGCAGAAGAAATGGAAATTCCAGTTTTGTCTGTTGATTTGGATACCTTAACGACGGTAGAAATTATCGACAGCACCTTTGGCAGCGTGCGCCTGCACGAACCGATCAAGGTGGAATGCGTTACTCAGCTAATGGCAGAACATTTTGACCTTGAGGGTATGATGGCATCCTTGGGCCTGGGCGATCGAGTCCCTTAAGAAGGCAGCCGGAGCTGAGGGAAGAAGGTATTGGGCAGTGGGCATTCGGCAGAGAGAATTTTTTGTTTAAATAAATAAAAAGCCAAAATTCTTAAATTCTCAATTTTTCTTGAATTCTACCTTGAGTTCCGGCTGCCGAATGCCTTCAGACATTCTGCCTTCTGGCTTCCTCAAATCTCCCCATCCTCTCGTCAAATCTCGTAAATCAGCAATTCTTAACTTCTTTTTGGCGGCAATGGCTAGTGAGTCTGCTAAAATCCACAACGTAGTTTTATTTAATTTAATAAATTCTTTGAGTCAATCAATTGAGTTACCCAGAGTAGATGATTTTTTACAAGAACTTGCGGCGATCCAGCAAACCAGCTCCAAGCGGATTGCTCTTTTGGGTTCTCGCCACGTTCCTATTACCCACCAGCAGCTAATTGAGATGCTGAGCTACGCCATAGTTCTGGGAGGCAATCAGCTCATCACTTCTGGCGCTACAGGCACCAATTCAGCCGCGATTCGGGGGGCAATGCGAGCAGATCCTAATCTGCTGACAGTGATTTTGCCGCAAAGCATGAGTCGCCAGCCTCGGGAGTCTCGCGACCAACTCGAACAAGTGATACATTTGGTAGAAAATCCCAAAAATGATAGCTTGTCTCTCCCGGAAGCAAGCGCCATGTGCAATCAGGAGATTATTTCTCGCTGCCAGCAACTGATCTGTTTTGCTTTTCACGAAAGCCACACTTTGCTGAAAACTTGCCAGGATGCGGAGGAACAGCGCAAGGTGGTTACTCTGTTCTATTTTGATTGAACTGCGAGGCGGATGATGCTGTTGGGATTGCCTGTGTCGGTTATTCTGCTTGATTGTATTGCTGCTGCTGCTGCGCTGGTTTATGCACCGTTTTTGGTGGTTGCCCTCGCCCGCTTGCAGCTAGGCTACGACCAAGCAGCGCCCCGCGCTATGTTTGAGAGGTTGCCGGCTTACGCTCAGCGGGCAACTTGGGCTCACCAAAATTCGTTTGAGACGTTTATGCTGTTTTCAGCGGCGGCTTTGATGGCTTTTGTGACGGGGGTAGATTCGGAAGCGGCGGGTTGGGCTGCGATCGCTTTTACGATCGCCCGGTTGTTGTTTTCGGTTTTCTATATTCTGAATGTGCCGCTGGGGCGATCGCTCATGTTTGCGATTAGTTCTTCTTGCACAGCTACTTTATTCTATTTCAGTTTAATAGCTGTTAACGGCTAATTTTCAGTAGTCATTGGTTATTGGTTATTGGTTATTGGTTATTGGTTATTGGTTATTGGTTAGTTGTTAATGCCCAATGCCCTGTTTTGCCAATGCCCAATGCCCAATGCCCAATGCCCAATGCCCAATGCCCCATTACCAATTACTAATTTATGGCTGCTAGTTATTCCTTTGATATTGTCAGCGATTTCGACCGGCAAGAATTAGTCAATGCTGTTGACCAAACAACGCGGGAAATTCAAAGCCGTTACGACTTGAAAGATACCAAAACCACTGTAGAATTGGGCGCAGAATCAATTACTGTCAATACGGACAGCGAATTTACTCTCGACGCGATTCACACTGTTTTGCAAACAAAAGCCGCCAAGCGCAATTTGTCTTTGAAAATTTTTGATTATGGGAAAATTGAAGCTGCTAGTGGTACTAGAGTACGCCAAGAAATCAAACTGAAAAAAGGGATTGACCAGGAAATTGCCAAGAAAATCACTAAATTAATTCGAGATGAGTTTAAAAAGATTCAAGGCTCGATTCAAGGTGATGCAGTGCGCGTTTCGGCTAAGGATAAAGATGATTTGCAGTTGGTAATTCAACGGTTGAAGCAAGAAGATTATCCGATGGCTTTGCAGTTTACCAATTACAGGTAAATTTTTGAAAGCTAACTATTGGATTCCCGGTTGTGCGATCGCATCTTTGAGCGCGATCGAACTTGCCTTGCGCTTGCTCGGATTCGGAAATCCTGCCTTGCTGCAAGCTGATGCGAATGCTGGTTATATATTTGCACCAAATCAACTTGTATATCGCTTTGGCAATAGACTTGAGTACAATCAATTTTCTCAGCGTTCTGAAAAAATTGATGCAGCAAAGCCTGAAGGTACTCTCAGAATTTTGACGCTCGGAGATTCAGTTCTCAACGGTAATAATACCACGGATCAGAAAGAAACTATTCCAGAATTGTTTGAAGCGCGTTTGTTGGGCATAAAAAAGCAAGTTGAGGTGCTAAATGCTTCTGCAGGTTCTTGGGGGATTGGCAATCAATTGGGATATATTCGCAAGTTTGGCACTTTTGAAAGCGATGCTGTGATTCTGCAAATTGGTACTCACGATTTGCTACAACCCACTAGCAGCAGCGCGGGGGTGGGAAATGACCCGCTGATGCCGAATCGCAAACCCTTATTGGCAATTCAAGAAGTGTTTCAAAGACACGTTATGCCCCGATTGTCAAGTATTTT
The DNA here is from genome assembly GCF_036700565.1 of Microcoleus pseudofavosus SVA1_A4. NCBI lineage: Bacteria > Bacillati > Cyanobacteriota > Cyanophyceae > Oscillatoriales > Microcoleaceae > Microcoleus > Microcoleus pseudofavosus. Next base: position 3,203 of record NZ_JAUBPE010000045.1, on the reverse strand, counting down.
TGTGTTTGATTCTCCGGCTGCGGGAGTGCCGGTGTCGGAGGAAGTCAGGTTTAGGGAAAATATGCAGCGATTTGAGCAAATAGTTGCTTTGGTGCGAGCTGAGAATATTCCGTTATTTGTGTTGTATACTTGCGATCGAGCGGATTTACTGCCCGTACCGAATCAGCCGAAGTTTAAATCCGAGTTTGTCGATCGGCTAAAAGCTTTGAAAATTCCAGTCGCAGACACTCACGCAGCCTGGTCAAAATTGCCGAAAACGAGGGTAGAAAGTTATTTTCGGGATGGCGTACACCCCACAGCCCCAGCTTATGAATCAATCGCAGATTTAGTGTTTCAGCAGTTGTGTACTGAGAAAAAATTAGCTGCTTGCTCATTAACTAATACCAACTCTCAAAAGTAGTGCGACACATATATTTTACGCGATCGTCTGTAAGGAAACGGTATTGCCCTTTCCCGAGCCGGATCGGCGAATTTCAATAATTGGTAGAAAATTTAATTGTGTAGCAATATCCGATCGAAATTGATATTAAATATCTAAACTCATGACAAAAATTTCTTGATGGTACCCGCCACGTGATTTATCCGTGAAATCAATCCAAAATCTAAAATATAAAATCCTCAAGCCCCCGAATTTGTCCGTGGGGTCAATCCAAAATCCAAAATCTAAAATCTAAAATCGAATGACTCTTTTAGTCTCAATTTTATCGGCACTTGCTGCAAGTTGGTCACACTTAACCGACGTAAATCCTGCGGTGCTGACTGCCGATGGAAAACCCGGTTTCTGCATCCACGACTATATTTTACGTTGTTTTAAATGGATCTATTTAGCTGCCGAAAGATGGGATGGACATCAGGATGTCTGTGATGGATGGCGGCGAAGCCACAAAATACGTCAAATATACCACCAAAGCCAATGCTACAGCTTTAATTGCTTTAACGGCGAGTGTTGTGGAAAAAGAAAGAGCGATTCCTCTTTCAGCAGGTTGTAAAGAACATATAATTTTTGCAACATTAACTAAACATTTAGGGGGAAAATATATTTATGAGGAAATGCAATCCCATAATGGTGATAATCTAACGAAAGCAGAAGCAACATCAGAAACATTTAAAGTAAGTAGGTCGGCGGGATTAAATTGAACTATGTAACTTTATGTAAACAGCATCTCCTAGTGCTGCTTTCTTGGCATTTTGATACTTGACGATCGTTTACATAGTTGCGTTTTGTTTTACAGCGCCGACCTAGTTAAGGCCCCATGAATGGATGATAAGCTTATCTAAAGCTGTGTTTGAAGCAAACACACAAAAAGTGATGAAAGTAATGCAGGAAATTCCTGAAACTGAACTATTTTTAATCAAAAGCCTGACTCAATTAACACGTCAATTTCAATTTGAGCAAATTCTTGATTTAATTGAACCTTTAATGGTTCATAATTGAGATTTGACAGTTTTGTAAAGCAAGTTGATACCTAAAAAATGCTCGCAAAAAAATATCTTTTTAACCTCTTAAATGGTCTCGGCTTAGAAATAAAAAATCCCCACTGGTGGCTTCAAGTTCTGATTATTTCCATTGTTTATCCTTTGATTTGTTGGTTTCTCCCGAATCATGAATTTTCCAGTCTTACGATTATCCCACCATATATTTCACCCGTTTGGCCCGGAACAGGATGGATGTTCGCTACTTTATTGGAGTGGGGTTATTCTCGTTGGTTAGGTATCTTTATGGGTCAATTTATTGCGACCTTAATCATGGCCTGGTCGATGTCCCAAAGTAGATGGAATACTATTTTCCTCCTCAATAGTATTAGTGTAACGATTTGGAATTTATTGGCAGTATTTGTGATTCGACGGTCAACTCGCACAAAATTTCCTTTTAATGAAGTCAATCATGTAGTAATTTTTATCGCCGTTAGTTTTTTGGGAGTTAGTTTACCCAACGCTTTGATCGGGGCTTGTTCATTTACTTATCAGAAACTTGTCCCCCTGTCTGACTTTCTAAAAACTTTCACAGGTTGGTGGATTGGTGATAGTATAGGTATCTTACTTTTTACACCTTTCTTGTTAATTTGTTTTAAAAAACAGAAATTTTATGCCCCGCAGTCTTGGCTTAGTGGAGAATTTCTGATTATTGCTATTATTTTGGGAATAGTCATTAAATTTGCCTTATTTGAGAGTCAACCTGTAGAATATTTACTTTTACCCCCTCTCTTATGGTCTGTTTTTCGTTTTAGTCAGAAAGTTACTACTATTTTAGTCACCGCCATTTGTAGTATGGCTTTTATCACTACGGCTTATAAAATTGGTATTTTTTATAAGGCGGCATTGGCTAGTAATTCCCTTTTGTTACTACTTTTATTTGTGGGGGTACTTTCCCTTACGACGATGGTGACATCTGCGATTGTTTCGGAAAATCGTCAAGCGGCTTTGAAATTACAACAAGCTAATGCGGAATTAGAAGAAAGAGTGATTCAGCGTACTATGGCTTTGCAGGAAAGTGAGAATATTTCCCGAGAGTTGGCAGTGAAAGCAGAAACCGCTAATCAAGCCAAAAGTACATTTATTGCCAATATGAGCCACGAATTGCGATCGCCCCTCAATGCTATTCTCGGCTTTTCGCAATTGATGGTACGCGCCACAAATATGCCCCCCGAACAATACGAGAATGCCGGAATTATCTATCGCAGCGGTGATTATCTATTAACGCTAATTAATAATGTACTCGATTTATCAAAAATCGAAGCAGGTAAAACCAACCTTAATCCTACAGACTTTGACCTACATATCTTGCTGAATGATTTAGAAGATATGTTGCATCTGCGGGCTAATAATGCCGGATTGAATTTGCTATTCCAGCGAACAGAAAATGTTCCGCGCTATATCTGTACCGATCAAGTAAAACTGCGTCAGGTTTTAATTAATTTACTCAGCAATGCCATCAAATTTACTTCCCAGGGTCAAATCACTTTGAATGTCTTTCTGGGAGAACAAGAAACCACAGATGTTTTTAATTTGCATTTCCGTATTCGCGATACTGGGGTGGGTATTGCAGCAGCAGAACTGCCAAAACTATTTGATGCCTTTAGTCAAGCTCAAGCTGGAAAATATCTGCAGGAAGGAACGGGTTTAGGTTGGGAGCGTGTCACTTTTGCGATGAGTATAAATACTCAGAAATACTAGGGCAGAGGTTTTGAGCTATTGTTGGGCAA